>JAZRYQ010000298.1:0-2786 GCA_045600805.1 Candidatus Alloscillospira sp.
AGCAGATAATTCTTGCGGTTAAACGGGATACGGTGCTTCTCAAGGACAGTTCTGAATGCGATGAATCGCTCCTGCGTATCAGTCGTATCAAGCCCCGCGAGGAAGGCAAACGACCTGTATCCGCGGGAGATAAGCTCCTCCATAAGCTCGCACATCGGCGCATAATTGTTTACTACGAGACTTTTTATAAAGGGCTGGTCAAGCTCACGGTCCATTGCGAGGATAGGATAATCCCTCGCGGCGGCATCTAAGAGCAGCTTATCGGGACAGCGCATATCGAGCATTATACAGCCGCTTGTAATTTTCTTGGACATGAATCTTTCGCATGAACGTGAGGTGCAGATGATAAGGTCGTAGTCGTTTGCGTACACGCAATCGCTGATGCCCTGAATTATCTTGAGGTAAAACTGTCTGTCAAAGTCGCTGAAATTGAAAAGTATGGTACGGTTTTTGTCAATTCTATTCTGCAGCTTCGAAACGTCGTAGTTCATCTCCGCGCACAGTGACAGAACGCGCTGCCTCGTTTCTTCGCTGACGTTTTTACGTCCGTTTAAAACGTTCGATACGGTTGCGGGTGACACGTTTGCCGCTGCCGCTATTTCCTTGATACCCATTTTGCACCCCGTAAAATTTAGTAAAATCATTATATTAAATTTTACTAAGTTTGGCAAGCCTAATTAAACGGATTATTATAGCCTGCATAATCTTCCTACATTTGTATGCAATAGTAACAAAAACAAATATACAATTATAACCAAAGCAGGCGGATGTAAGAATAAACGCTGTGTGTTCCCTGCTATAATTTAAAATTATGACATTAATCTACCATATAACATTGACATTCAAAATGACTTCATTGTATAATTCAATTGAACGCATATTTTGTGAGGTTTTGAACGTTGATTACTTTTTCTGAATTTAAAGTTCTTGAATATGTGCAGTCCCACGGCTACCGTCCGCAGAAAGAGCTTGCGGTATATGCAGAGGTTTCCGTGGGAACCATAAACGCTGTTGTAAAGTCTTTGAAGCAGCGCGATCTGCTTACCGAAAACGGCATTACTGCCGACGGGCTTGCGGAGCTTGAGCCCTACCGCGTTGAAAACGCCATCATTCTGGCGGCAGGCATGAGTACCCGCTTTGTTCCTTTTTCCTATGAGCGTCCCAAAGGTCTTACGGTCGTAAAGGGCGATGTGCTCATCGAGCGGCAGATACAGCAGCTTCTTGATGCGGGTGTGAAGGAGATCGTTGTCGTTATCGGTCACATGCTGGAAAAATTCCTTTATCTGCGGGATAAATTCGGCGTCAAGTTTGTCGTAAATAACGACTACCGCAGCAAGAACACTCACTCCAGCATTTTTGCCGCCCGCGATTATCTGAAGAACACCTATGTGTGCTGTTCCGATATTTACTATCCTGAAAACATGTTCCACACCTATGAGTATCGCTCCATGTACTGCGCACAGTACCTTGACGGTGAAAGCCGCACGGAGCGCGGACTGATTTCCGACAAAACAGGACTCATTGTGGACACCGAAAAGCCCACCAAAAACAGCTGGATCATGGCTGGTCACGCATACTTTGACCGCAGCTTCAGCGCAAGCTTCAAAACGATTATTGAAGACTATTACGGTCAGCCCGGTACTGACGCAATGTACTGGGAAACCATATATTCCGAGCAGCTTGGCAAGCTTCCGATGTACATCAAAAAGTGTGCCGATTCCGACATTCTGGAGTTTGACTCCGCCAACGACCTCGGTAAATACGACCCCCACTACATTTCGCAGAACAACACTCATGTTATCCAAAATATATGCAGTGCGCTGAACGTTGAGCCGGACAGCATTCTGAGTATTGTTCCCATTAAGCGCGGCATCACAAATCAATCCTTTAAGTTTGAATGCGACGGAACGCAGTATGTTTACCGCAACCCCGGCAACAACACCATCGGCTACATTGACCGCGGCCGTGAGCAATTTGCAATGCAGGCAGCCAAAAAGCTCGGAATCGATAAATCATATATCTGTGAGGACCCCGACGAAGGCTGGAAGATTTCTCTGTTTGTCAACGAAACTGAAGCCTTCAGCTTCGGCAATCAGGCTCATCTTGAAAAGCTCTGTGGGCTCCTCAGAACTCTGCACACCTCCGGTATTACCTGCGGCAAGCTATTTGATTACTTTGCAGAAGCGGACAAGCTCATTGAGAAGCTCCGTCCGCTGGATATTGCCGCAATCGAGGACCTGACATCACTTCGTGAAAAGGTCAGCGTAATAAATGAACGCATCTGTTCCGATAACTGGCCCGTCCAGCTCTGCCACAACGACATCTACGAGCCCAACATTCTGGTTTCGGGCGATGATATGTACCTCATTGACTGGGAATACGCAGGCGATACAGACATCGGCTTCGACATTTGCAAGCTGTTTTCCGTAAGCGATGCTCCTATTGAGGAAAACGCGAAGCTGCTGAGCATTTACTTCGGGCGTACGCCTACGTCAGAAGAGCTCGCCCATGTCACAGGCTGTGCCGCTGTGAATTACTATTACTGGTACGTCTGGGCCGTCTATATGAGTCGCACCGGCAATGAGTGCTCTTCTTACGAGCTCAGCTGGTACACAAAAATGAACAAGTATATGCAGGAGGCACTCCGCCTCATGCAGGAGGATAAATAAATGGAATACGCAATTGCCATATTTGTCGGCGTATGGATCGCCGCCGCAGGTATGCTGTCATACAGGCGCATAAAAAAGGATTTTGAAAACATTGATATAATCACGGATAAAGGAGAT
>JAZRYQ010000299.1:0-5254 GCA_045600805.1 Candidatus Alloscillospira sp.
AAATATAATTTTACAAAAATACTGTTTTTTCATTATTCATATTAGCAATTTTACATAAATAGCAAAAACTCAAGAAGGGGCTGCCTCTTAATGAGACAGCCCCTTCTTGAAATTTCCTATTTTATGACCAAAATATCGGTAAAAGTATTTGACAACGCTGTTTTTGCGGTATCGGCAAGCTCCTCAATCGGTATCTGTCGTCCGAATTCTATCCAGTCAAAATAGGATGTTAGCAAACCGGTGAAGGCAAAAACAAAGGTATAGCAGTAAACTCCGATATAGGTTTGATCGGAAATGGCGGTTGAATACCGTATGCTTTTGAATCCGGCTTCGCTTCCTAATCGACGCATGAAAAGCCCTTTGCGCATATACTTGAAAATCAGCTCAAACCGTTCCCGGTCTTCTTCAACCAGTCTGTTCGTTGTGAAAATCAGCTCGGATGGATTAAAAAATGACTTTCCGATGATCTTCTTGCGCTCGAGGATCGAAAGATAGCTTCTGATGATAAAGAGCTCAAGATCGGCGTATGCCGCTTCAACGGATTCATAATGACTGTAAAAGGTCTTGCGGTTTATCAGTGCGGTTTTGCAGAGCTCGGTTATCGAAATGTCATATAAGGACTTTGATTTAAATAATTCTATAAGAGCAGTAAAAATAGCACGTTTCGTTTTGATTATTCGCATGTCTGATGTTTTTAACATTTCTTCATAGTTAATAATCGACAATAACAGGCACCTCCAGCATAAAAACAAGTAACAAATTCACTAAAAACGTTGCTTTATCTTCAAATCACAAACTATTGACCATTGTAAATAATGCTTTTCAAACTTAGACTTATTTTATATAAAATCGGAATAAAATGCAAATGCTTTTATTGGAATATAACAAAAATATGCATCTTAGCCAAAATAAAAAGATAAAAATTGTAGAATATGACACATATTTTGGCATAGTACATATTTATCAAAAGCGTTTTACGTCAATTTGCGCATTTATATATTTATGTGATATCAATGTATAAATACATTTTTAAAAGGAGGAGTATCGAAATGCCAAATCAACTCAAGCTTGATCTGACAAAGGTCCCATTCGGAAGGGCTCGCAACGGAATTGTCGTATACGAGGAGAACAACCGGGACGGTGAAGGCGCAAGACCGGGACTGTATTTTGCCGCAAGAATCCAGGGCGGTGAACACAGAAGAAGCGGAGGGATTGTTGACCTTGTACCGATTTACAACGGTGAAGCTTTGAACTATGAGTATGTGGCGACGCCGGAGCTTTTGACGCTCAAAACCGAAAAAGGAAGCGTAAACATTCTGATCGACGGAGCAGGCACCCTGAGAATCTTCGGTGAGGGAGTAGGTCTGAGACTGTATTCGAAATTCCCGTTTTATTCCATGATGATAGCCTCAACGCAGCCAGGCGGACTTGTAGACCTTTCACTCAGCGGAACGACCATGAACGGTATGCACCTGATGTTCAAGGCACTGCGCGGCGGGCTTACCTGTGAATCGGTATTTAATGTTTCAAACAACGGCCCCGATGATGTGACAATCGAAATGCTCCCGACAGAGGATAACAAATTCGAAATCGAAGCATACACGATGAATCCGAATGAATGGGGATATGTCGAGTATACAACGATTCCCGAGGCTCTTGCCGATGTGAAGAAGGATTTTGAAGGCTTCAAGGCACTTTATCCGGAGGTCAATGAAGAATGGACGGATGTACGTGACCTTTCGGCATATGCCGTATGGATTCACAAGGAATCGCCTAACGCGATCGACCTTTATCCGACCATGAAAGCCGACGTTATTTATTCCGGCCGTCTTTCAAACGGATGGGCAAATGCGTTTGAACAGCCGCTGTACGCAATGGCAATGAACGATAAAGATGAAGCGATCAAGCTCATCAAGAACATGTATATACATATGTCGGACGGTATGCTTCCGTTTACGGTCAGTACAACGAAGGTGCATTATCAGGCAGCTCCGCCGACGCAGGGCGCGGCCGTTCTCGAGCTGTTCAATAAATTCGGTGATATCGGAAAAGACGATGCCGAATGGCTTTATAAGGCAATGAAAGAAAACTTCGGATGGTGGGAGACAACGCACAGCTTCGCGGAAAACCATTTCTCATACAATCAGAGAGACGAGCTTTCGATTGCAGGGCTTTCTTATAATGCGTGTGATTTCCCGCTTGAAACACCGGATCTCTATACATTCATGATCCTGTATACCAAGGCACTTTCAAAGCTTGCGGCGATCACGGGCGAGTGCTCCAAGTGCTGGGACAGCAAGACCGAGGCGCTCAAACAGGAGCTTTTCGGCCTCTGGAACGGAAGATCCTTTGATTTGCGCGCCGTAAGAAGCGGTGTCCGCTATGAAAGCAAGAGCCTGCTTGTCTATTTGCCGGTCATGCTCGGAAAGGAGCTTCCGCAGGATATCCTTGATGCTATGTGTGCCGATCTTGCCGATGAAGGAAAATTCTTCACCCATGCCGGCTTTGCCTCGGAAAGCCGTGACAGCAAGCTATATGACCCGAAAGCAGACGGACGCGGAGCCGTTGTCCTTTGGCTTCAGATGCTGTTGATAGGCGGACTTTTCGATGCCGAAAAAACCGAGCTTGCCGTCACAGCGGCGAAAAATATCCTTGTGAATGCAAAGGCAGGCTGCCTGCGTGATGTGTTTGCGCCCGAAGGAGAGCAGGTACCGCGCAGACCGGGCGGAGACCTCAACGCGATCGCAGGTTCCGCACTGATTTATATTGCAGGCAAATGCTGAGTAACGGAAAGGAGTGAATGTTAATGTTTGGAACTTATGAAAAACATAATCTTCGTCAGGTGGGTTTCGGCAGAGGGACCTCGTTCTGGACGCTTTATGAAGATTACAATGAGCCGATCCTCGGCGTGACAGTAAGTAAAGACGGCACCTTCCTCGACCAGCGCAGCAATACGTTTTTACTTTATCCTACCTATAAAGGAACGCTTATACCGAGATATACATATTTTGCTGATGTTGCTCATCTGAGAATTGATACAGAGCACGGTTCCGTTGAATTCTGCATGAATGACAAGGATCAGCTCCGTATACGCGGAAACGGAGTAGGTCTCCGAATGGTGCTGAGAGCCGAAAAGCCGTTCGGAAGCTGCTGCGGCTGCCGCGGTATGTACCCGACGCCGGACGGAGCATGGGAAGCGGATATGTGTCAGCACGGAAAGATGCTGTTCGTACCGCTCAAGGGCGCTCTGAGCCTTACCGATCCGTGGAATGTTGAGAAAAACGAATACGATAAGCTTGATATTGACTTTATTCCTGCTGCGGATACCGATGTGTTTGAAGCTGCCGTCCATGAGTACATGGATTCTCGAAGAAAAGATGACGTATATTCCGCATTTGATGAGGTAAAAGCGGCAAGTCAGAAAGCGTTTGATGATTTTGTCGCGGCAAATCTTCTGCCGCCGGCAAAGGGCTGGGAGGACTTTTACAGATACGCCGCGTATACGATCTGGTCACACAGAACAGGCGTTTGCGGAAAGTTCCAGGAGCCTATGGTTTTCATGCATATGGTTTGGGCAAACTATGCAATGAGCTGGCAGCAGTCTTACAATGCAATGCCGATGCTCAAAAACCCGAGAGAGGCATGGCGTCTTATCAAGGTCATGTTCCATTATCAGGTGCCAAACGGTCAGATCTCGGCAAGCGTAAATTACCACGGAATCGGGATCGGCGGTATGCAGCCGGCGTTCCAGGCGCTTGCACTTGACTGGATCTTCAGTCAGTGCGGAGACGAATGGCTCACCGTCGAGGATTGCGAGGAAATGTACCCGAAATTCGTTGCGTGGCTCAATTTCTGGCAGTCAAAGCGCAACGCGGGACACGGCGATGACAGAGTTTATATTTTCTCTGCACATGAATCGGGCTGGGATGACCTGTCCTTGTATCAGAAGGGCTTCCCGATTGAAACACCTGACCTGTTTGCCTATATGATCATGCTTATGGACGCCTGCGCGAGAATGGCAAAGAAGCTCGGAAAGCTTGATGAAGCGGAAAGCTATACACAGCGCTCGAAGAGACTTCTCAATACGCTCGTAACGGAGCTTTACGACGGTGATTCATTTGTCGGTTACATGACACAGACAGGCGAATGGGTAAAGTGCAAGAGTCTTGCCATGTTCCAGGCGCTTGTACTCGGAAAAGACAGAATCCCGCAGCATATTATCGACAAGCTGGCGAAGGACGTAATGGATCCGGAATATCTCACCGATATCGGACTTGTGACGGAAAGCCTGAAGAGCCCGCTGTGTCATTTCGGATATAACTTTGTCCTCGGACGCGTTATCACACCGTGCAATATGCTCACGGCTGTGGGACTTTACCGCTGCGGTAAAAAAGCGGAAGCAAAGGAAATCTCACGCAGAGTATGCCAGAATCTTTATGACAACGGCATCCTGCTCGGCTATGCGCCGATGGATACCGAAGTCGACGGAAGTCCAATCATCAACTGGCCGAATCCGACGGCTTCTGACGGATGGCCCTGGACAACATGGGCTGCATCCAGTGCACTTGTAATGCTCACAGGCATCATGCCTGATGACAAATAAGAGAAATGGGAGGATATATTAATGCCAGGTTTTGTTAACCTTCTTGATGCACCGTATTCCCGAAGAGGCTCGTTCCTCGTTTTTGCAAACGACAATTACGGCGAGGATCTTTTCGGAAAGTGCAATCTCTATCTTTGCAATGCCAGAATAATCGGCTTTGCAATGGAAAACCTCGGAGCCGACAGCGGTTACAGGCAGATAAGGATCGACGCTTTGAAGGACGGCGTCGCGGTCCCGTACTCGATCGTGACGACACCGTATGAGGTGATACTCGAAACACGCTACGGGAATATTCGCTTCTGCATTGGTGAACGCCGCCTTGCCATGGCGTACAGTGACGCGGGACTCGGCGTGCGATTTACGCCGCGCCCGAAGTTCCTCTCCGCAGGTGTGACCGACATGCACGATGAAGCGGGCAGCTACCTGCTTGACTTCAAGCTTGCACGGCTTCTCGCAACACCAATCAAGGGCAAATCAAGCACAGCGAGAGGAACCATGACGGTTTTGCCGGATGAGAACGGTATCTTGCAGGTCGCGCTTGAGGATTACATGATTGATCCCGTGCTGAAACCGACGAGTGCCTATCCATCGTATGAAAAATGCGTTGAAACCGTGAAAGCCGATTTTGATGAGTTCTGCGCAAACGTCATG
>JAZRYQ010000300.1:0-3745 GCA_045600805.1 Candidatus Alloscillospira sp.
AAGAGCAAGTGCGGATACGGCAGCGCACGGACCGGGAACGATGCGAATTTCGATTCCGGCGTCGGCACAAAGGCGGACAAGCTCTTCGCCAGGGTCGCTTATCACCGGCATACCCGCGTCCGTTACGAGAGCGCATGTTTCACCCGCAAGTATGCGCGCGAGAATTTTCTCTCCGCTTCCGGTCTTATTGTGTTCATAATAGCTGACCATTGATTTTTTGATGCCGAAATGATTTAAAAGCTTCAGCGTGACGCGCGTGTCCTCCGCAGCGATAAAATCAGCGTTTTCAAGCGTTTCGACGGCTCTCGGGGACATATCGCCGAGATTGCCGATCGGAGTCGCCACAAGATAAAGTATACCTGTCATTATTCACCCTCCGGCACATATTGTCTGTGACACATGTTTCCATTTTTTGGTATATGCCATTCGGCATAAGGAATCTTAAATGTGGAGTATTATACGCTACATCGTAGGAAAAAGTTGCGTTTTGTGGGGAAAGCGGTATAATCTGAATTGCAATTCAGATTATTTGTGGAAAGTGAGGTGATTTCTTGACGCCGGAAGAACTATACGAAAAGTACCGTATGCCGGAACTGCCGGAAACACATACCGTGAGTACGCGACTGACATTATATGATTATCAGCTATTCCGTGACACGTGTGAACGTGCCGGCTATACCATGCATACAGTGATTCGTATGCTTGTTGCGTCGTACCTTGTCGGTATGAATATGTCCCCGACAATGCCCCTGTACAAAGCGTATTTCCGTGACCAACGCAGAAAGCGGGCGCGTCGTATTCTCCCGTACGATGTTTCAATCTGATATCAAAAGCGGGCTTTTTCGTGCCGTCATGCGCCGCCGTATATGTCGATACGCCGATACGTGCGCCGACACCTGTCACGCCGTAAATTTCCATTTGCTGGAAATTCCATGTGCCGGATATGCCCTCCTAAAAAATCAGAAAGAGTGTAATGCCGCCGTCAAGTGTCAAGATAAACGCCTTACGGCGCACTTGACGCCGGCATTGTTTTTGAGATACATTTTTTTAAGGAGGTCATATCATGGCACAATGGAATAATCTGACAAATGAGAAAAGGAGGGCAATTTACAGACGTGACGGGTATCAGTGCGCACTATGTGGTAGTACGAAGTATTTACAGATACATCATATAGAGCGACGCGGCGCAGGCGGCTCGAATGACGCCCGCAATCTGATAACGCTTTGCAGTACGTGTCACGGAGAAGCGCACGGCGTAAAGCCATATCCAGGCGCATGGAATGAAGAGGACATATACCAATGTTGCATCGAGTACATTGCGGATTATTACGCATACGACGATTATCCGTGCGAAGAGATTGCCGCAACACCGGAGGTCTTTTTCATCGGGAGCGGGGAGCCGTAAGGCTTTCCGTTCTCCGTTGTTTTTGATTATAAGGTGCCCGCCCGCCGTCGCGCTTATGCCTTACGGCGCGCGCCGGCGTCCCTCGCGCATGGCGGCCGGCTTCGGCTCATGTTTTCCTTGTTCGTGGTGTTGCCGTCTTGCCGCCTTGCCGCGTCGCAAAGCGTCGGTGCCGCCGCTTCCTGGTGTTGGTCGTCTGCTGTGCTGTCCGGCGTCGCCGCCGTTTTTGCTCGGGCTGTCGCCGCCGCCGCGCCCCTTTTTCGGGCTCGCTGTCTGCCCTTTTTCGGGCTCGAGAGGAAGCGGCCGCGCGCATATTCCGCTCCGTGCTCGCCGGCGCAGTGCGCTCCGCTTCTGCTCACGCTCGCACGTCGCTTCATATGCGCGTGCCCGCTCTTTATACCTGTCATTATTCACCCTCCGGCACATATTGTCTGTGATAGATCCCGCATACTTCACGGCTGTCATGCCCATTTTCGGTAAGGATCAGGTCGGCCTCGATGACAAGGCCGGCTTTTGCCCCGCGGTTTGCCTGCACGAGCACAAGCGACGGCGCACTTTTTTCCGTATGACGCACGAAGCGCAGACGCTTCGGTTCAAGACCTTTTTCGTGCATTGTGTACATGATCTCGGCAAGACGCTCAGGCTTATGTACCATACAGAATCTGCCGCCCCATTTTACAGCATAAGAAGCAGCCTCACATATATCGGACAGCGTGCAGAAAACCTCGGAGCGGGCTATCGTAAGCTCGGCATTTTCGGAAACTTTTCCGCTTCTCTGCGCATAATACGGCGGATTTGAAACAGCAAGGTCAAACTGACCGGCTGCAAGAAATTTCCGATGATTTTTAATATCCTCGCATATTGCCGTGTAGTTTTCGGAGAGCCCGTTTGCCATTGCGTTTTCGACGCTTGCAAATATCGAAGCCTGCATAATATCGACGCCGGTCACCGAAACCGACCTGTCATCGAATGCAAGCATCTGCCCGATAACACCGGAGCCGGAGCATAGATCGAGGATTCTTCCCGCATGGAGATTCTTGCAGAAAGCGTAAAGCATCACCGCGTCCGTGCCGATGGGAAAAGCCTTGTCCTGTAAAAAACGCGGACCGCCGGGCCAAAACTCATTGTACATAACTGCCTCCGTTAAAGTGTGTTAAAAAACGCCGCTGTACCGAAGCGCGGTACGGCGGCATTTTCATTTGCGGAAATTCTGATTACTCCTCTACGATAGCATCCATCGGGCAGTTGTCTTTGCAAGCGCCGCACTCTTTGCACTTCGCAGGATCGATTTCGTATTTGCCGTCGCCCTCTGCAATAGCCTCAACGGGGCAGTTTGCTGCGCAGGAACCGCAGGCTACGCATTCGTCAGTGATTCTGAAAGCCATGATGTAAACCTCCTTGTATATTTAGAACATAAATATTCTAACATGAAACGCAGAAAAAGCAATAGTTTTTTTATTTTTCAAGCTCGGAAACGATATTGTTTATCCAAAGACCTTTTTTAACGAGGACAAAACCGATAATCGCCTTGATCAGTTCTGTCGCCTGCACGACGGTGTAGATAATCAAAAGATTGACCTCGGTAAAATGTGCGAGAATAAATGTCGGCGGCAGGCACACGACCCATACGAAAGCGCTGTCAAATAAAAACGTGATAAATGTTTTTCCGCCGGAGCGAAGGGTGAAATAAAAGCCGTGATTGAGCGCCATCAACGGCATGACGATCGCCGTGATGCGCAAAAATGAAGCTGCGATCTGCTTGACATCGTCAGTCGTGTTGTATAGCTTTGGAAACAGCGGAGCGGTTATGTATATAATGATACCGAGGAAAACACACAGGAAAAACGACGTCGCGATAAGCTTCGTGTCCGTTTCTTTTGCTTCCTTCATTTTGCCTGTTCCGAGCATTTTCCCGATGATTATCGCAATGGTATTGCCCATGGCGATGAGAACGGCATTAAACAGATTTGTCATGGTGGAAGAAATATTCGACGCGGCAACGGCTTCCAGCCCGCGCATGGAATAGCACTGCAATATCGTCGTCATGCCGAGCGACCATAATGTTTCATTCAGCAAAAGCGGCAGACCTTTTATCGTGATCTTCTTTGAAAGCTCGCGGCCTATCGAAAAATCCTTGAAAAGCCCTTTTGCGAAAGGAACAGCGTCCGGGTGAGTGTGCGTCCGGATCACAACGATCGCAAGCTCAACAAAACGCGAAAGTACCGTCGCAATAGCGGCACCGTTCACGCCGAGGCACGGAAAACCGAGATTTCCGAATATCAAAAGCCAGTTAAAAAGAAGATTCACGCATACAGCGACAATGCCCGCGACCATCGGCAGAAT
>JAZRYQ010000301.1:0-7540 GCA_045600805.1 Candidatus Alloscillospira sp.
TATGCTGACGATGCTCATGCAGGCTGTACCAAGCATTGAGCGCATTGGTGATTACGCGACGAATCTTGATGAATTCGCGCAAAAAATGCACGAAGAAAATCTCGCATTTTCCGAAACAGCCGTCAAAGAGCTGGATATCATCAGTAATGCCGTCAGCGAGATCCTCTCGCTTTCCGTCGCCGCGATGGGCAGCGACGATATTGATACAGCCCGCAGGATCGAGCCGCTTGAGGAAGTGATTGACGATATGGTGCTTCTTTTAAGAGACCGTCACACGCAGAGGCTCTGTCAGGGTATCTGCTCGATCAGCTCCGGCATTATCTTCGTTGAAATGCTGACGCTTTTGGAGCGTGCTGCCGACCAGTGCTCCAATCTTGCGATGCTGATAATCGGCAGAGACAATGAAGCGATCCGCAAAAACCACCATCAGTATCTTGAAGCGCTCCACGCCTCGGGTGATCTTGTTTATATTGCCGAACAGGAAATGCGCAGAAAACAATACATGCAGCCGCTTGAAGCGCTTGTAAAAAACTGAACAAATCAGATACAAAAACCGACCGGAAAGGAAATTTTCCTCTCCGGCCGGTTTTTTAGTTTACAAGGCAACATCAGCCTTTTTTCTTGACAGTAAGTCCTGTTATCATGCCGAGACACAGGCCCATGCACATTCCCAGTATTACGTTTCCGGCTGCAGCGCCGATAGCTGTCCCAATCGCCAGCCCGAAGCACATACCTAACAGCATATAATTACCCGTTACTTCTTCCCCGTTTTCTTCCTGCATTTCTTCTATGTTTTCATTTCTTTCTTCATTCGGATGTTCCATACCGGCACCTCCTTGTATCAAGCTTTATTGGCCGAGATATTCGATACACTTCAACAGGCTGTCTGCTTTGTCGCTTTCAAGCGCATACACGGCGTCATCACCGTTTTGAAAAACGGCTCGGTATTCTGTTCCGTCTTTTTCAAATCCCTCTCCGAGGTAAAGGATATATGCGTTATCAGCCGTTTCGACCGTAACGGTGATTGCCTTATTTCCGGTCTCTCCGTACGCCGTACATTTGCAGGAGTTAAATCCCGAAAGCACCTCTTTGACATCATTGAGGAATTTTCTCGCCGTATGAGTTCCGTCCTCTGTCTCGATATTTACGCTGTCATCGGCAACGAACAAAGCACCGTCAAAAACCTGCCATGCTTCGTCTTCTTTTTCAAATCGGACGGTTTTGCCTGTTTTTTCGTCTTTGAGCGTTATCCGCTTCATGCTATCCTTTGAAATATTCGGCAGCTTCTGCACATCGAGCATGGCGTAAAAATCGTTACTGAGCGTAAGCGGCAGCGCCTGCGGTATGATACAGATCCCGTCTGTCCCGCTGATACGCGCATAATAGGATGCCGATGTCTGTTTACCGATTTCTATGCTCAGACTGTTTCCCTCATCATCCTGTGCGATGAGCGTGTATGTCGGCTTATCAAGCCCATACGCTGACATCTCGTCCTGCGCTTCGATAACACTTTCCGGCGTCAGCGATGCAAGGATTCTCGCAAGACTTTGCATACTTGTCTGTCGAACAGGGTAATTTTCTTTCCCGTCGCTTTTCCATGCACCGTCGGAAAGCGTAAAACCGTACATTTTTTCTCCTCCGCCGCAGTTATACGAAAGGCTGACGGCATTGCCGAAGCGAATGGAAAACGCATCATCAGTCTTTCCGAGCTTCGGTATTACGGCTACGGCAACACACGCGAGAATTATCACGGCAAGGCATACAAGCAGAATCGCTATCGTCTTTTTGTTCTTCGCGCTCATTATTTTTTCCTCCGGCGTGACCAGAAAACAAGTCCTCCGACAATGAACACCGCAGGAACAATGCCGACAAAGAATACGCTCCACAAAGCCGTGCTCACAAATGTATTCTGCTGGATGGAAACATTTCTTGCCGCAACACTGATCGTTTCGATATCACCGAAGTTTGCGTTTATCGCGTTCATGAATATGGTCAGATTGGATATGCTTCCGAAATTTGTTAAAAGTGCTTCATCGGCGAAATTTGTTGTCGAGATCACGGTAAGGCGTGTCTGTTTTTCTTCACTGAGCTCTTCTGTGGCTAACGCGCCGACGATGAAGGAGCCCTGCATAAGTTCTTCCTGCCCGTCAATATAATTCACGCCGGATTTTGAGGAGCACATAAAGTAATCGGTCTGTACGCCGCGTCTTGCCGGTGTTATAAACGTCATGGGGCGGGCGCCGATTATCATCGCGCTCGCATTTATTCCTTCACAGATCTCGCTTTCCTCTTTAAAAAGCGGCCAGAAGCAATAATATCCGAAGCTTGAAATATAATTCTGGTAAACATTCTCCGGGTCGGCAAGATGCCCCTGCTCCATATTGATGCCATATGTGTTCATAAGGCCGCAGAAATTTTCCAGTGTCGGATCATCGCATACAAGCATCATTTTTCCGCCGTCGGCAAGCCAGTTTTTGATAAGAGAAAGCTCATCTTCGGATAAATCGGAAGTAGGCGAATTGCAGATAAGCAGCTCACAGTCAGCCGGGATACTTCCTTGCGTCAGGAGCTCAAACACCTGCGTATCGTAATTTGCTTTTTCGACAAGCTCCGAAACCTGCGAAGCGACTACTTTTTCTCCGTGTCCCGCCATATAGTATATTTTATGACTGACTTTTCCCGTAACGGTATTGATGGCTGAATCAAGCTGTCCTTCTGCGTCAAAGCTGACCATCGTAAGCTGACCGTACATATAATACGACAAATAATCGTACAAAAGCAGGGCGCTGTCATATCCCGAAAAGCCCGAAACGGCGACATTCGTGCTTTTGCCTGTTGTATTGTTTTTCACGACGACGGTGTTTTGTTCAACGCCGTACTTTTCAAGCACGGAAGGCTGTTTTACGGGGTCAATATACGTAAGCACAACATGCCCTGAAAGCGCCGCATACTTATCAAGGAACTTGGTAAGGCGTTTATCCAGAGATGCCTCATCGGTTATGACAACGATCTCTATGTCATCCTCAAGCCCGGAAAGGAGCGTTTTTGTAACGGGTGTAACACCGTAAAGATTATTCGATGTAAGGTCAAGCTCAAGCTTTGATGAGGGCATTGAATAAAGCAGGAGCACAAGCGCTATTGCGATAACAACGACGATTGCCGTCACGACCGCAATGAACTTTGCCTGCGGGGAAACCTTTGATATTTTTGTTTTTTCCATTGCCGTCGCCTCCTCACTCATAGCGGCGCTTCTGCACACGCTGCACCGTCAGAAAAACGAACAGGGCAGCCAGAATTGCGAGTAGCACAAGACCTTTTATATCAAAAACATAATAGGACGTGAAATTGATGAGCACTGTGTTGATGGAAAGCGCGGTAAGTAGTCCTTTCAAAGCGCCTGCAAACCATGTTTCAAAAATCAGCGCACACGCAATGGACACCGCTGCCCCGACAACGAAAATACACACCGGTGCTATGATGCTGCGTGTTGACCTGTATATCGCAAACGCGAAAACGAGAAACACAGCGCAGAAGCCGATGCAGGAGGCCGTGCCCGTATCGGGAATAAAGGAAACGATATTATCCCACATAAGCATAACAAGCAGGATCACCATTGCTCCGACAGCGGCAATGACCTGACTTTCCGTGAGCGAGGAAATATACATTCCGACGGAGATAAACAGCGCCCCCATAAACATGAATGCGAGTATCGTGCTGTAATCTATGAGATATGAGCCGTTTCCGCCTTTTGCGATAACGAGCGGGCAAAGGCATGTTATCGCCATCGGTATCGCGTAAACCGTGAGCATGGCGAGGAATTTTCCCATGATAACGCCCGTTACCGAAACGGGGTAGATCAGAAGCATCTGATCTGACTTTGTTTTTCTTTCCTCGGCTATGCTCTTCATCGTCAGGATCGGTACGGCAAAAGCAAAAATCGCGACCGTGCTTGAAAGGCTGTTTGCAAGATACGGATAACCGAGCTTCAGATTTACGATCATGAAGTAAATACCTATGACCGCGCACACGGCAGCGATATATATATATCCTATCATGGAGTTAAAATAGGAGCGCAGCTCTCTTTTGTATACTGCTGTCACGCTTCCTCCGCCTCCTCTTCTTCAAATTCACCGATGACTTCCTGTTTTTCTTCGTCAAAAAGCGTTACTTCCTTATCCGATGTAAGGTCAAGGAACACGCGCTCAAGGCTCATTCCGGAATAACGCATACCAAGAATGGGCATATCCGCGGCGGCACACACTCGGAAAACACTTTCGCGCACGTCGGTATCGGGCGTATCCGGCACAAGCTCGGCTTTTATTTCATCATTTTCAGACAGTATTCTGACTTCGGCAACGCCGTTTGCGCGCGCAAGCTCTTCCGCCGCTTTTGCCGCGTCATCGCACTTCACCGTGACCTCAAGCGTATTTCCGCGAACGCGTCTTTCAAGCTCATCGGGCGTTCCGTCCGCTATCAGCTTTCCGTGATGGATAATAAGTATATGGTCGCATATTTCCTGCACCTCCGAGAGAATGTGCGAGCTCAATATGACCGTATGCTGTCCGGCAAGGCTTCTGATTATCTGCCGTACCTCGATGATCTGCTTCGGGTCAAGGCCCACTGTCGGCTCATCGAGAATGATGACCTCGGGATATCCGAGTATCGCCTGCGCAAAGCCTACGCGCTGACGGTAACCTTTTGAAAGGTTTTTGATCAGTCTGTCGCAGCGTGAGGTGATCCCGGTTCGCTCCATTACCTCACAGACGGCGCTCTCGCGCTCGTCCTTCGGGATTTTTTTGAGCTCTGCGGCAAACAGCAGATACTCCTTCGGCGTCATATCCGGATAAAGCGGCGGCTGCTCGGGCAGATACCCGATAAGGCGGCGCACCTCGTTCGGTTCCTCCGTTATGCTGTGTCCGCCGACAGTCACTTCTCCTTCTGTCATGCCTATGTATCCTGTTATGATGTTCATCGTCGTGGATTTTCCCGCGCCGTTCGGCCCGAGAAAGCCGTATATCTGCCCGGGCTTTATTGAAAAGCTCAGGTTGTCCACCACGTTATGGTCACCGTAACGCTTAACAAGATTTTTTACCTCTATCAAGCAAATTACCTCCCGAATATGAGTATTCAAATTAAAGAATAAAACTTCTCCGTAAAGAATAGTATAACAATTTATGAACAAAGTGTAAACATTAATCGATCTCGAAAAAGCGTTTTCCGTTTTCAAGCGTCACCGCCGCAAGCTCTTCCAGCGTAAGTCCCGTCGTTTCTGCGGCTTTTCTTGCCGTGTATTGCAGATTTCCCGAAAAATTGCGTGTTCCGCGCATCGGTACCGGCGCAAGATACGGGCAGTCTGTTTCGATCATTATTCTGTCGTGCGGCGCGTTTTCAAGCACCTCAAGTGCTTTTCTTGCGTTTTTGAACGTGATGATTCCCGTGAAGGACAGATACCAGCCCTGATTGAGAATGATCTTTGCTGTTTCCCAGCTTCCGGAAAAGCAATGGTACACGCCGCGCACGTCTTTGAACCGGGTGACTATATCAAGTACGTCCTGACACGCTTCTCTCTCGTGAATGATGACAGGAAGCGAAAGCTCGCGTGCAAGTTCCATCTGCTCATAAAAGCGTTTTTTCTGTATATCGCGCGGGGACAGATCATAATGATAATCAAGTCCTATCTCACCGATGGCAACGCATTTTTTGTCCTCGGCAAGTCTGCGCAATTCATCAAAATCTTCATCCCTCATGTTTTCCGATTCATGCGGATGAACGCCTGCCGCAAAATACAGGAACGGATATTCCGACGCAAGCTTCTGCCCTGCATATGACGAGCGCATATCCGATGAGGCGTTCACGACAAGCTCGACGCCGTAGGACGCAAGCGATCTGAGTGTCTGCTCTCTTGCTCCGTCAAATGCCTCGTCATCATAATGAGCATGCGTATCAAAATACATAAAAATCCCCTCTTGTTGTTAAATTTCAGCTAAAAAATACTTGCAAGTGCCAAAAATATATGTTATTATAATCAGCACGTAAATGTTATGGCTTACGCCGATTCATTATAATTATCATCTGAAAGGAATTGATTTCCAATGACAATCGCTCTCACTATCCTTCAGCTTCTCTGTGCTGTTGTGCTTATCGTTATCGTTCTTGTGCAGTCCGGCAAGGAAGCCGGTCTTTCATCCGTTTTCGGCGGAGCAAATGACACCTTTATGGCTCGCAACAAAAACAAGAGTCTGAACGCGAAGCTCGCCCGCGCCACCAAGTGGGTCGGTCTTGCCTTTGTGATTCTCACGCTTGTCCTTACAATAATCCACTGAGTACAAAATGTCAATGCCGCGCTTTATGCGCGGCATTTATTTTTTCTTGACACATATATTGTGACATGATAGAATAGGATAGCTATGAACGGAAAGATAAGGTTTTAAGGCAAACAGAGAGTGACCGTCACCGGCTGCAAGCGGTCTTTGCCGACACCTGATTGTGCATCCGGGAGCATCGGGGGCAATGCCCCGCGTTTTGCCTGCGTTATCGGGCTTTTGAGTAATAAAAAAGAGTGGAACCGCGATGTCGCCTCTTGTCGGAGGCGGCTTGTTTTTTTAGGGGTGTATAATGACAAGACTCGGAGAAACCATCAAAGCATACAAGGCCCGCGATCCCGCTGCACGCTCGGGTATCGAAATTTTCCTGCTCTATCAGGGTATCCATGCGATGATTTATCACAGGATCGCACATTTTTTATATAAACACAGGCTGAAATTTCTTGCCCGCGGCGTTTCGCAGTGGAGCCGCCATTTTACCGGCATTGAAATTCACCCGGGCGCGACGATCGGGCGCAGACTCGTCATTGACCACGGCATGGGAATCGTGATCGGTGAAACGGCGGAAATAGGAGACGATGTACTTTTATACCAGGGCGTCACGCTCGGCGGTACAGGTAAGGATAAGGGCAAGCGTCATCCGACGATCGGCAACAACGTAATGGTCGGCTGCGGCGCCAAAATTCTCGGGCCGTTCACGGTCGGTGACAATGCGCGTATCGCTGCAAATGCGGTCGTGCTCACGGAGATCCCGCCTGACAGTACGGCAGTCGGCGTTCCCGCAAAGGTCGTGCGCATAGCGGGAGAAAAAATCGACTACACTTCAAATATCGATCAGATCAGTATTCAGGACCCGGTCGCCGTAAGACTGAATGCGCTTGAAGAAGAAATAAAATTGTTAAAGGACAAACTGGAGGTAACGGATAATGAAAATATTTAACACCATGTCCATGAAAAAAGAAGAATTCGTTCCCATCGAAGAGGGCAAAGTAAGAATGTACGCCTGTGGCCCGACGGTATATAACTTCATCCACGTCGGCAATGCAAGGCCGATCATCATGTTCGATGTTTTGAGAAGATATCTTGAATATCGCGGCTATGATGTCACTTTCGTCCAGAATTTCACCGACGTTGATGACAAGATCATCAAACGCGCCAACGAAGAGGGCATTTCAAGCGCCGAGGTCGCGGAAAAATACACCAAAGAATACTTCACC
>JAZRYQ010000302.1:0-3537 GCA_045600805.1 Candidatus Alloscillospira sp.
AGATGGAACATATGCATCCTCTCCGCACTGCTCATCACGGCGTCTCCGATTCTCGGGATCACGAATACATCCTGACCTTTCTCCACGCCTTGTTTCAGGAAAACATTTCTGTCATGCGAAGGAACGCCGAACAGAAACAGCGTCTTCGCTGCAGCAATCGCGGACGGGGCTTTTTTCGCCTCTTCGATGCCGAAGATTCCCTGCACTGCAAATCTCTTTTCCAACCCGTATACATTCACAAGGTCTTCCAGTCCCGGTCTGTCCCCATAGATAATGACAGTCGGCTCCGGAGCATGCCGATGGAAATATATATTGCGTGCCAGGATCACACACAAAACCGAGATCCCGCACTGCGCAAAAAAGCATGCCAGTCCCGGCAGCAGATTCGGAAAATGCACACTGAGCATCCAGATCCCCAGCGCAGCCACAACATCCGTAGCCGCCACCGCAATGACCTGGCTGAAGATCAGCTCAGAAATGCGAAAACGCGAATATTTCAGTGCATCCATTTTTTTGAGTAGATAAAACAGTACGAAAATCAACGCTCCCAGAAAGAGCACAGTACTCTGTCGTGAATTCGCTGTCCTCGTCCGCTGTTCATAATAGAAAAACCACACAAGTGCAAAAGGAATGAACAACGCGCATACATTTGCCAGTTTTACCAGCGGTGACGAAATGCCGTGTACTCTTGTTTCTGCGGCATTATCTTTCTTTGCCATTGCTACGATTTTCCTTTCTCTTTTTTCCATATAAAAAGGGGGGGTCTGCAATCGGCAGCCCCAAATCGATCTCAATTTTCCCTATGTCAATTCAAACCCCAGCCAAACTTCGCATTCCCTGTCGCAGAAAGTCATCTTGACCTCCGCCGTCTGCATTCTGCGGTTAACACGTACGATATCATTTTCATATGATTTCAGAAAACCGCTCCTGATCCGCAGTCTTTCACCTTCGTAATAAGCTTCAGACAAATCGATACGTCCGTTCGTCTCAAAAAGTGCCTGCGCGATCCCGGCATCCGATCCGTGCAACTGCCACGATCCGTCACCGTAGGTCACAATCTTTCCTGTATTAAGCCCCTTCATTGTCTCCGGTAAAGGGAATCCGTCTTCCGCCTTCACCAACACATATCCCGGAAAGAGGACGACTTCTTCTTTCCCCTGCAGCGCATGATTTACGCGGAGTTTTGTCGGTCTGATCAGCCGTACCTTTGGAAACCTATATGCAATCTTTCTGATAAGCTCTTCTTCGCTTCCGGCCCGGCAATGAATGCAGCCGTATTTCCATCTGTCTTCGATCTGTTCAGGCATAGCTCCGCCCTCCGATATCCTGTTCCGTATATCGGTCAACAATTTCTATGACGCCTTTTTCTGCCCGCCGCCGGCGTTCGGCATCCGGTCTCCAAAGGCTTTCGAGGTTCGTTTTATAGCAATTTGCAACAGCTTTTTGCATTTTCTGTCTCTTCTTGATTCATTTTTATTATATACTGTGACTGTATCAAAGTCAACACAGTATAGCCGTTTTTCTTATTCAAAGCATAGCGTTCATCCGCACCGTCAAACATAATAGACTCGTATTTAATTGTATTTCAGCATATTTTGTATCTCCATATTGTCTCTTTATCTCTTTGTCGTTTTCCTTTACAGCCACCGGCATGCCCGACATTCGCATTAACCAAATCATCCATTTTGCATTTTCTATACGGTTATATATTCATTATCAGATTGACAAAGGGAGAAAGGTGATATAGAATATATTGAGTGGAAAAGTTCAGAATTTTCCGTCATGAAATAAGACAGGAGCAATAGCAGAATGCACACGGATCAGAATACCGATATCAGGGATACAGTCGTTACTCAGGAGTTTGACGAAAACACGATCGACCTTCGGGAACTTTTTTTCCGTCTGCTGGCAAAATGGAAAGAAATTGCGTGCTGCGCCGTGATAGGTTTTGTAGCCGCCTTTATGATCACGAAGATCCTGATCACTCCATTATATGAGTCTACTGCCCAGGTTTATGCATTGGGTCGCAGCGATTCGGTAATCAATTTTTCCGATCTGCAGCTCGGCAGTTCTCTCACCAAAGACTATGTTGCCGTTTTTGATGTATGGGAAGTGCACGATAAGGTCATTGAAACATTAGACCTTGATCCGGGAAAATACACCTACACAGCATTACGGAAAATGCTGACGATTTCCAACCCCAATGACACCCGTATTATCGAGATCACAGTCACATCGGACGATCCGGAGTTGGCAGCCGCAATGGCAAACGCATACGCAAATGTCGGCAGCAGCTATATTGCAGAATCGATGTCCACCGACAAGCCGAACATCATGTCTTCCGCACGTGTTCCCGAAAAGCCGAAGAGTCCTGTGCTCAGCAAGAACTGTATCATCGGTTTCCTGCTCGGCGCATTTCTGATGGTCGGTATCGTGACTGTGCAGACGCTGCTGGATGACAAGGTAAAGACGCCGGAAGACATCCGTAAGTATGTAAATCTGACCACTTTGGCGGTCGTTCCCATAGATGATTCCAGAGTAAAGAACCAGGGCAGTAACTCCAAGCAGGGAGGTTCCGCAAAGCATGAATAGTGTACGATTTCGCAAACTGGGAGAGCCCGGCTATGCTGTAAACGAAGCCATCAATTCTCTGTGTACCAACATCTCATTTTCCGGTGAAGATGTCAAGGTGATTGCGCTTACCAGTTGTCACGCACATGATGGTAAATCCTATGTCAGCATGCAGTCAATGCGTGCCCTCGCAAAGCTTGGTAAGAGGGTCGTTTTTGTTGACGCGGACCTGCGTCGCTCGAATATTGTAAACAGATACGGTTGCCTTTTTGAGGACAAAAGTTACAAAGGGCTGACTCACTATTTGGCTGGCATGGCCGAAATGAGCGATATTATCTACGAATCCGACATTCCCAACGCCTACCTGATCCCGGTAGGAAGAACAGTAGCGAATTCTCTCCCTCTGTTGAGTTCCAACCGTTTCCCCGCACTGATCAAATACCTCCGTACGATTGCCGATTACGTCATCGTCGATACTCCCCCAATCGGAGCGATCATCGATGCTGCGAAGATTTCCAAATACTGCGACGGGACAGTTCTCGTAGTCAGTTACAATCAGGTACCTCGACAGGAGCTCGTTGATTGCGTCCGCCAGATGAATCAGGCCGGAACGCCCATACTGGGTACAGTCATAAACGGCATGGATCTGGGCAGTTATGTAAATCGAAAATACTACAATAAGAGTTACTATTCCCGCTACGAAAGCAGTTATAGTAAAAGTAAGACCGGTACGACATCCGCGTCTTCAAAGAGTAGTAAAGCATGAACGGATTCGTAGACATTCACTCTCATCTGATATACGGTATTGATGACGGACCGCAGACACGCGAGGATATGTTCCGGCTCATAGACCAGGCGTACAAAGATCATATTAGGTGTATCTACGCCACGCCGCACTGTACGCCGGGCGTACATCATTTCGATGAGGCCCTGCATACGAGTCTCAAACTGTGCGGGTGAATAGCA
>JAZRYQ010000303.1:0-13414 GCA_045600805.1 Candidatus Alloscillospira sp.
CGACAAAGTCAAATTGACTTTGCCGACGATTTGTACTGTATGGTGCGCCTGAAGGGACTCGAACCCACACGCCGCGAAGCACGGGAACCTAAATCCCGCATGTCTGCCAATTCCATCACAGGCGCACATCAAGCCCATTTATGATAACACAAAATAACCGCAAGAGCAACTGAAATATTGCCCTTGCGGTATATTTTAAAACATTTTAAGGCCCTGAATTGCCGCATAGTCTCCGGCAGGCGCAACGATAAGCTCGCCTTCCGCCTCCCGCAGCACCTTCCACCAGCCGTCGCACGGCTTGTCAAGCGGTACGTTTTCTTCCTCGATCAGGATTTTTCTTATTTCCTTGCCGTCGATATCCTTCGGGCTTACGCCGCGCGTATACGCAAGATACGCCGCAATTCCCGCTGCGTGACCTGTTCCCATGGCAGGCCCGATTATTCTCATCGCGCCGTTTGCATGGAACTGTGCCGAGCAGCAGCGCCCGACTGCAAGAAGATTCGTGATATTCTCCGGTAAAAGTGATCTGTACGGTATTTCGCAATAATCTCTCGGATTCGGTCTTACCTCCATGCCCTCCGGCTCACCGAACGGGTGCATTTCGGCAGGACAACCCGCCTGAAGCGTCACGGCGCTGCCCTCCGGGCTTCTCATGTGATAATGGCGCATGAATATGAGATTGCCGCTTGTCGGGTGATGGCAGTCAAGCACTTCGGGAAATCTTGCAATGCCGTCCTCAAATTTTGTTCCGCAGCATACATCAGCGGCTTTCAGCATATATTCACCGAAGATCCTGCGTGAATCACGAACGCCCGGAAGAGAGCCCGTGCCGATGATTCTCACGTTTTCAAAGCCCGGTACGGCTGCTTTCAGGAATTTATGGAAGCCCTGCATAAGCTGATGCTGTTCAAGCACCTGACGGCTGATATTCTCGGCGTCCGTATTCTGGCAGAAATAGCTGTGAAACGCAAACGTGACAAACTCCGCGTTGTTCATCGGCGTATTCGGGATGAGCACGCGGAAGAATCCCGTTACGGGATGACAGGTATGATGCACAAGCTTTCCCGCTTTGATCCACTGCTCTTCCAGGTCATATATAAGCGCGTGCGGTTTTTCCACGCCCTCGTCCGCCTGCTTTTTGCGGTATTCGTCTTCTGCCTTCTGATACTTTTCAAGGTCAACGCCCGCCCATCTTGAGCCGAGCGTCGTCGCCATATTCAGCCCGGCAAAATCAACTCCGCCGGATTCATACGGAACACCCGCCATCGCCGCAAGATCGGCATCACCCGTTGCGTCAATAAACAGCTTTGCCGAAACGGACATCACGCCGCCCTTTGTGTGGAAAAACGCTTTTTTTATCTTGCCGTCCTCCACCTCAACATCCATGCAGGTCGAATCATACATCACGCGGGCACCGGCACCCGTGACCATATTTTCAAGCACGAATTTTCCGTACTCCGGTTCAAATGACGGATTGCGGTAATATTCCTGACTGCCCCAATGTCTGAGCTGTCCTATTTCTTCAAGCTTCTGCACAAATTCAAGGCAGATCCCCTCGATATTTCCCGCGACCTGCGGAACATATCCGTTTGTGGCAAGTCCGCCGAGCGATACGCCTTTTTCAAAAAGGATCACTCTCAGGCCTCTTCTTGCCGCGGCGATCGCAGCGGCACATCCGCCGACGCCTCCGCCGATTATTGCAAGGTCACAAAACATTTCTTTTCTGACCGGCTGCATGATATTCCCTCCTATGATAATATTTCATGCTATTTATAATAACGCTGCGTAACCGAATTTTCAACAGGAATTTCATATTCTCAAATCATATATTGCGATACACCGCGCTTTTCTGTTGATTTAATCAAAGAAATGTGCTAAATTTAAAAGTTAGAATTACATTATCTTTGAAAGGATGTAAGCTATGAAAAAAACACTGTTTACAGGCGTTGCTACGGCGCTTATTACTCCGACAAATGAAAACGGGATTGATTATGATAACTTCGGCAGACTGATCGACTGGCAGATCGAAAGCGGTATCAACGCGCTTGTTATCTGCGGCACAACGGGAGAAGCATCGACGCTCAATGATGAGGAACATATTTCCGCCGTTGAATATGCGGTGAAACGCGCAGACGGCAAAATCCCCATCATTGCCGGCACCGGCTCCAATGACACGGCGCACGCGGTCATGATGACAAAGGTGTGCTGTGACAAAGGCGCTGACGGCGTTCTTTGCGTAACGCCGTACTACAACAAGGCGACGCAGGCAGGTCTTATCAAGAGCTACTATGCGATCGCCGACGCTTCGACAAAGCCCGTCATCGTATACAATGTTCCGAGCAGAACAGGCGTAAACATCGAGCCGAAAACGTGCCTTGCGCTTTCCGAGCATCCGAATATCGCCGCGATCAAAGAGGCAAGCGGCAATATTTCGCAGATTCTTGAAACGGCAGCACTCATCAAAGGCAAAATGGACATATATTCCGGCAACGATGACCAGATCGTGCCGATTCTCTCGCTCGGCGGCAAGGGCGTTATCTCCGTACTGTCAAATCCCGCACCGAAGCTTGCGCTTGATATCTGCAATAAATGGTTTGCGGGCGATATCGCGGGAAGCCTTGCCCTTCAGCAGAAAGCGCTGCCGTTTATCAAGGCACTTTTCTCTCAGGTAAACCCGATACCCGTCAAAGCGGCCATGGCAAGGCTCGGCTTCTGCGAAGATTATCTGCGCCTGCCGCTTGTTACGATGGAAGAGCCGTTCCGCTCGCGGCTTTATGAATGTATGGATTCATTGGGTTTATAAAGGAGGCAAAAACATGACTTATATCATCAACGGCGCAGGCGGCCAAATGGGAAAAGCGATATACGCCTGCATTATGCGCTCCCAGCCAGATGCAAAAATATTCTCCGTTGACAAAAACGGTGACGGCTATATGAAAAACCTCTCCGAGATTACCGAAAAAGCGGACTGTATCATTGACTTTTCACACCATACGGCGACAAAAGAGCTGACGGATTACGCTGTCAGAACAGGCACACCCGTTGTTATCGCAACGACAGGGCAAACAGACGATGAATGGGAAATGATACGCAATGCGGCGAAAAACGTCGCTGTTTTCAATTCCGGCAATATGTCCGTCGGTATCGCGCTTTTAATTAAACTTGCAAAACAGGCGGCAGCCGCTTTTCCCGATGCGGATATTGAGATCGTCGAAACACATCACAATCGGAAAGCCGACGCACCGAGCGGCACAGCGCTCATGCTCGCAAACGGCATCAAGGAAGTCCGCCCCGACGCTGAGATCGTAACCGGACGGTCAGGCTATGGCAAGCGCACAAAAAACGAGATCGGCGTGCAGTCTGTCCGTATGGGAAATGTCGTCGGCATCCACGAGGTCCATATCAATACGGGTACACAGTGCATCACGCTCAAGCACGAGGCCTATGACCGCGCCCTTTTTGCGGACGGCGCTTTTGCCGCGGCACAGGAAATAATTGCAAAACCCGCCGGTCTATACAATATGAATGACATTCTGTAAGGGGAACGCCATGTACGAGGAGCTTTATGAACAGACAAAAAAGCTGACTGCCGAGCTTTGCGAAAAGGCAAAACTCAAAAGCGGCGATATCATGGTCGTCGGCTGCTCCACAAGCGAGATATGCGGCAGCAAGATCGGGACGGATTCGCGTCCCGAGGTCGCAAAAGCTGTGTTTGACGGCATATACGATGAGTTGAATGCCCGCAAAGTATTTTTTGCGGCGCAGTGCTGTGAGCATTTGAACCGTGCCATCATCATCGAGCGCGACGCCGTTCCCGGGAGCGATATCGTGAACGTCGTGCCGCAGCCGAAAGCCGGCGGAAGTTTTGCGACCGCGGCATACGCAAGTTTTAAGAATCCCGTTGCAGTCGAAGAAATCCGCGCCGACGCGGGGCTTGACATCGGTCAGACGCTCATCGGTATGCACTTAAAACGTGTCGCCGTACCCGTGAGACTTTCGGTGGATCACATCGGCGAAGCGCTTATCACCTGCGCACGCGTCCGGCCGAAATTCATCGGCGGCGCAAGAGCCGTTTACGACGAAGATTTATTGTAACACAAAAAAGGGAGAAAGATATGAAAAAGAGAATCATGGCATTTCTGCTGCTTGCTGCCATGCTCTGCTGCACAGGCTGTGAAAAAAAGGCGGAAATGCCGACAGAGCCTGCAGAACCGGTACTTCAAGAAGCGCTGCCGGAGCCCGATGAAAGCACAGCAGAAAAGAAAGAAGAAAAGCAGGAGCCGGTAAAAGCGGAAGAGCCGACTTTACAGGAGGAAGAGTCTGCCGTACAGGAGGAAACGCCCTCGGAGCCGGAAGAAGAAACGCAGGAAAAGCAGCCTGAACAAAAGCAGAAAACGGCCGCGCAGGAGAAAACTCCGGCCAGTACCGGAGAAAATAGCAGCGAGACCGAGAAGGAAAAACCGAAAGGCTTTACTTCCTCAAAGGCTTATTATGTCAAGGTCAACTGCCAGATGAATACGGTGACCGTATATACAAAAGACAGTGACGGCCTTTTCACCGTGCCGTGCAGAGCCATGGTATGCTCTACCGGCGCGGATACACCTATCGGCAAATATGATATCAGCGGTTACGGCCGATGGAATTGGCTGGGACTTGTCGGCGGTGTATACGGACAGTATTGCACGCAGATCATCGGAAATTATCTGTTCCACTCCGTACCATATACAGAACGCGGCAACAAAGGCTCCCTGCAGACCGGCGAATATGACAAGCTGGGTACATCCTGCTCACATGGGTGTATACGCCTTACGGTTGCAGATGCCAAGTGGATATACGAAAACAAGTCCAATATAGCTTTAGTGGAGACATACAATTCTTCCGATGCAGGGCCTTTCGGAAAGCCTTATGCACAGAAAATCGGTGATTCGGCATATCCGGGGTGGGACCCCACCGATCCGGACGAGAAAAATCCGTGGCACAATGTCGATGTGACGGTAGAGGATTATGCAGGTATGCAGGAGACAGAGGCTGCCAATGCTGCCCTTGCCGCCGGTTTGACGGTCGGCACCGATGTCTATCAGTACAGTGATGAGGCGAACGGCACGGTCATTGCACAGAGTCTGAGTAGCGGAACGACCGTAAAGCGCGGCTCGGAGATCGTCTTTACTATCAGTAAAGGCCCGGAGCTTGTCGAGGTCGGAAGCTATGTCGGAACGCAGGAAGCAGATGCAGTCAAAGCCGCCGAAGCTACCGGACTGAGCATCGGAAGTATTGATTATCAATACAGTGACAGCCCCGAAGGAACGGTACTTATGCAGAGCATTGGCAGCGGAGCGTCAGTCAAAAAAGGCTCCGAAATCACCTTCACTGTCAGCAAAGGTCCGGAGCTTGTCGAGGTCGGTAATTATGTGGGTATGAGCGCGTCTCAGGCGCAGAGCGCGGCAGAAGCACTCGGACTGCATGTTGAGATTGAATATCAGGACGGTGAAACAGAAGGTGTCGTCGTCGGTCAAAGCGTTTCCGGCGGAACGGGAGTATCCCTCGGAAGTACTGTTGTTCTGATAGTCAGCAGGATTCCCGAGCCGGTTGAGCCGGAAATACCCGAAGAACCCGAGATACCCGAGGAGTCCGAAGTACCACCGGAGCAGGAAACGCCGGATAACCCGGATAACGAAGATTTGACATAAAAGACAAAACACGGCTTGGATGTGCCCAAGCCGTGTTTTAATATTCTCTTCTGTAAATTTTCGCTTTGAAGCAAGCACTGCCGTCGAGCTTTTCATATTCGGTGTCGCGGTCATAGCGCATACCAAGCTTTTCCATCACGCGGCGGCTTCGGTCATTTTCCTCCGCGAATTCGCCCTCGATGATATCGACGCTGCGGAAGGCTTTGACATAGTTTATGATGCCCGCGATCGCTTCATAAGCATACCCGTGTCCCCACATATCAGCCCGCAGGTTATAGCCGATGATCCATACATCCCGCTCCGGATTGTAGGTGATACCGCCGCTTCCGATCAGCTCGCCCGTTTCTTTTAAAACGATGCCGCCGTCAAAATCATCGGGATTATTTATATCAATGCTTTCTATCCACTTTTTTACATCGTCTGTGCATTTATACAGCGGATAGAGCATATATTTATTAACGGTCGGGTCACCGCACCATAAAAATGCGGCGTCACTGTCTTCGGGTACAAGGTTTCTTAAAATCAGGCGTTCTGTTTCAATGCTGTATTTCATGTTTTTCCTCCATTATAAAAACCGGGAGAGCTTCTGCTTTCCCGGTTTTTCTGTCCATTACGAAATCGTATGTTTTACTCTGTCGGCTTCTTCCGCGCGCTTGCCGTTATTGAATCTGTCAAGCGTTCCCACAAGATAGCCCGTTATGCGGCGTATGCGCTCGAACGGTACCGTTTCCCATTTATACTGAATGTCAACAAATTCACCGTCAAGCGTAAGCTTCATATCCGTAATGCGTTTATCGGGATATTTTTCCTTTGCTCTTGCGACGTATGCATTTATCTCGTTTTGAGAAAGCTCGCCGCCCGTGACTGTTACGTTTATCATAATTCTGACCTCCCATCAGACCAAACACATAATATAGTGAGCGCCTCTCAAACACTCACTATATATACGATAGCACGAATCCGCAGGAATGTCAAATACAGATTTTGCATAAATCAATTACGGTCTGCGCTCCGCATAACCCGTTTTCGGGTCAACAAGGTTAAAAAGCTTCTTATCAGCATAGTAATTTTCAAGGTTTTCAAAAAATACGCGCATGACATCGTCCGTGTTCTGCGGCAGGGAAAAGCCGCCCGAGGAATGCGGCGTGATGATGAGATTTTTCGCTGTCCATAAAGGACTGTCCGCGGGAAGCGGCTCCGGTACTGCCACATCAATTGACGCTCCCCAAAGCTTATCTGAGTTCAGCGCTTCAACAAGGTCCTCCTGCACGATCGCCGTGCCGCGTCCGACGTTTATCAAAATTGCCGTGTCCTTCATGAGCGCAAGACGCTTTTTATTCATAACACCGTGCGTCAGCGGTGTATCGGGAAGTACCATGACAACGCTGTCTGCCCGCGGCAAAAGCTCGTCAAGCTTATCCATGGTGTACAGTTCATCGCAGTAATCGGGCTTGCGCATATCCGCTCTGCGAACGCCGATAATATACGCGCCGAGCATTTTCATGCGTTTTGCAAATGCGCCGCCGATATCCCCCATGCCGATCACAAGGCACGTGCTGCCTTTAATGGCAAGCACCTTTCCCCGTTTTTTCCATGTGTGACTGTACATATTGTCATGGTATATATGCAGTTTTTTCTGAAGCATAAGCAAAACGGCTAAAATATGCTCGCTTATCGTTTCGCCGTAGCCACCCGTTGCGTTCGTGAGCATGACGTCCCTGTCCATAAGCGGAAGATAACCGTCTGTACCGGCTGAGGCAAGCTGCACCCATTTGAGCGTTTTGCAGCCTTCAAGATAGGCAGGCTTTACGTTTCCGAATATGACATCCACACCATCGAGCTTATCCTCGTTATCGACAAGATAGCCGCTGTACTCGATTTTCGTATCCGGAAGCTTTTCTTCGATCCTGCTTCTCTGTTCCTCTGTCAATGCGACAGCGCAAAGCAGTTTATTTATTTTCATCAGCGTTCTCCATTTCTCTGAGTTTGGATGTGCCGATCAGGTCGGCTTTCAGCATGGCTCTTATCACATCGGCAGGCGTGACCTCAAACGGCATATTGGACATGACCGACTGCGTACACGCCGTATCCGCGACGCGCTTCAAAAAATCATCGGTCGGCTTGATCCCGAGCTGTGAAAAAGACATCGGAAGTCCGACATCCGCCATAAAGTCCGTCACTTCATCAAGCGTTTCCTTATCTGTCTTATCGAGCATAAGCATGGCAAGCGTGCCGAAGCCGACGATTTCTCCGTGATACAGGTGCGCTGCCTCGGGACACGCCGAAAAGCCGTCATTTATCGCATGTGCTCCCGAAACGCCGCCGCTTTCAAATCCCGTTCCGCTTAAATAAACCGACGCCTGCACCGTTTTGTCAAAATCATCGCTGACAAATCCTGTTTTTACGGCATAAAGCGCCGATCTTCCGCAGGAAATAAGTGTCTGATAGCAAAGCCGGGCAAGGGTATACGCAATATCCGAGGACGGTGCACCGGCAAGTGTAACAGCGCCGGATTCCCGGCACGCTTTCACTTCAAACCACGTTGCGAGCGCATCCCCGAGTCCTGCTATGAAAAGACGTTCCGGCGCCGCGATGATCACTTCCGTGTCAACGAGAACAACATCGGGATTCCGCTTTGTCGTGCGCAGCTCAATGACGGCGCCGTTTTCGTCGTGTATTACGGCAAGCGCGCTGCAAGGCGCGTCATTTGACGCGACCGTCGGCATGATGATCAGCGGAGCGGAAACATAATCTGCCGCGGCTCTTGCCGTGTCGATCGCTTTTCCACCGCCGATACCGACGATAACGTCACCCTCTGCGTAATCATCGACAACGCCGGCTATTTCCTTATTGGTCGTTTCTCCTTTTATCAGCGAGAATTTTATACCGTACTGCGCGTTTTCGGCCTGCGTTTTCAGCTTCTCTCCGAAGCGCTGAAAGGTTCCCTCCGTGCAGACTATCAACGCAGAAGCTCCGAATTGCGGTATGTACCTTTCAAGCAGCTCCATTGCCCCTGCCTTCTGGCAGTAAATTCCCGGTGAACGCATTACAATTTCCATATTGTTACCCCTTACAATATCGTTAAATTTACTATATCACTTTTTATTCAAATATCAATACAAATCGCATGGTGAATGCCCGTATTCGGATTTTTAACAGATTATTTTCATTTTCGGATAATCAAATTCAAAAATCGGGCATATACTGAAAAAGAAAATTTAATTCATTCATGATTTTGACATATTTATGTTTTAGTATTACAATACGAATGTATGCGAGGTGTAATCAATGTTTTACAACTACGATGATGAATATACATCCGAGGACAATCAGCCGGAGGATAAGAAAAAAAGAAACTACAACCGGATAAGTGACGGTTATTATGAGCCTTGGGAAAACCAGGAAAGTCTGAACGATATGTATTCTCCGAATTATCATGACACGGCTTCCCTGCGATTTACGCAGGTATCTCATCAGGAGCCGAAGCAGGAGAAAAGATCCGGCGGCGCAGGCGGCTTTTTCAAAGCGCTCTGCCTTGTCATTGTCTGCGGACTTGTTTCGGGAATAACGGCATCTGTCGTTACGGAAAAAAAGCTTGCCGATTTTGATTACCCGGAAAAAACGGAGGTCATTCTCGGCGCCGCTTCACAGGAGCTGACAGCGCCTGAAAAGACGGAAAGCGCATCCTTGCCGGAAGATATGATGTCTCCCTCGGCGATATACGGACTTGCCTGTAAACAGGCCGTCGGAATTCAGGTTTCCTCGACAGGTTATAATATTTTTGGACAGGAAACGACCACAATACCGGTCGCGGGCTCCGGCTTCATCGTATCTTCAGACGGCTATATCGTCACAAATTATCATGTTATCGAAAGCTATATCATGCACGGCCCGTCAAGAGGCTATTCTCTTTCGGTCATTCTTTATGACGGAAGCTCTTATGACGCGGATATCACGGGCTTTGATGATTCAAACGACCTTGCCGTTCTCAAAATCGAAGCATCGGAGCTTTCTCCCGTTACGATCGGCAAAATGTCGGAAATGAGCGTCGGCAGTACGGTATACGCCGTCGGCAATCCGCTCGGTGAGCTTGATTATACGATGACGGACGGGATCATCAGCGCGCTTGACCGCGTTATCTCGACCGAGGTCTCGACCTCAATAAACGTGTTCCAGTTTAATGCGGCTGTCAACTCCGGCAATTCCGGTGGGCCTGTGTACAATTCGCGCGGCGAGGTGATCGGCGTTGTCGATGCAAAATACAAAGCCTCCGGCGTTGAAGGGCTCGGCTTCGCGATCCCCATCGACGACGCGATGAATATCATCAAGGATATCATCGAATACGGTTATGTCACGGGCAAAGCGTATCTCGGCGTGTATGTCCGCACAGTGTCAAGCACCATCGCGATGTTTTATAATCTCACGGAGGGCGCATTTGTTGACAGCGTGACAAAGGACTGCGCGGCGTATAACGCAGGCATCCGCCCCGGCGATATCATCATCGCCGTCGGAGACGACGAAATAAAGAGCAAGGAGGACTTGCAGGCGGCAAAATCTGCCTATTCCGCCGGTGATACCGCCGAGATCACAATAAACCGCGGCGGCGAAACGATAACGCTGACCGTGACCTTTGATGAACAGCCTGCCGATACCGGCGGCTATGCTTTCGAGGACAACATGGGCGCGATAAACTGAAGATGATATACAGGGCGTACAGCAAATACGAAATTTTGCCGTGCGCCCTGTTTTTTGCTAGAATAGAAATACAAAAAGAACGAAAAACATAATAAATTTAACGATTATCATTAAAAAATAGTTGACAAACATATTTTTCCGTGTTATTATCTGCTTACATCATGAAGGAGGTAATGATTCATGGAAAAATTGAAAAAGACGGCAAACGGACTGGATATCGTATGCAAGGTATTATTTTGGATTTTGATTGTCGCTATGGCACTTCTGCTGATTAGCTTTGCGGTCGCGCTGATTGTTGACAAGGATACGTTTTCGACAAATATAGCAAACGGGTGGACTTTTTCCGTCGGAGGCGGAGTGAGCTTTAAGCTTTCACCGGAGAGCGGAATAAACCTGGATTATTCGCCGGAGGACGCGTGGAATTTCAATATGAGACCGTTTTTAACAGCGGCTATGATCATCGGATTTGCGGTAAGCGGAATTATACTTTATGCGCTGAAAATCATCCGCAATATGTTAAAACCGATGAAAAACGGAGAACCGTTTGACAGCGTAGTCGGAAGCGGATTTCGCAAGCTCGGGTGGTTTACGATTATTATCGGCGTTGCTGTAAATGTATTCGAAATTTTCGGGAAAACGGTTATTACCAAGCTGCTTATAAACACATTGGAAAATGCTGATCTTCCGTTTGAAATTGCAATACAGCACACTTACAGTGTAACCTTTATTCTTGTAGCGTTTTTATTCTTCCTGCTTTCGTATGTTTTCCGCTATGGCGAGGAGCTCCAGAAGCTCTCCGACGAAACACTGTAAGGAGGTCACGTTATGCCGATCATTTTAAGACTTGACCGCATGATGGCGGACAGAAAAATATCGCTCAATGAGCTTGCCGAAAAAGTGGGGATTGCAAATGTCAATCTTTCCAAAATAAAAACCGGCAAAGTGAGCGCGATCCGCTTTTCAACGCTGGAAGCGATCTGTGATGTGCTTGACTGCCAACCCGGTGATATTTTGGAATATAAAAGAGGTAATGAATAATATACAAAAATCTCCGACTGGTTTTCAGCCGGAGATTTTTGCGGATTTTAGGTATTTTTTACAAAAATTACAAATTTGTAATCAAAAATTTGTTGACAAACACGCGCGGGGGGGGGGGTATAATTTCATATGGAAATGTTGCATATGTTAACACAGAAAAATATTTATGAATATGTAACCGGCCGATACACATTCATAAGCGGTTAAGGAGGAAAATTATGAAAAAGTTTATAAGTGTAGTTCTTGCTCTTTGTATGCTGTTTGCGCTTACAACATCGGCATTTGCCGCTGATACAAAGGTCAATAAAACAGAAGAAACAGTGTCGCCAAATACGATTGACGATGAATTGCCGCAGGCTGTTCGCGGGAATGATACATTGTCCTCAAAGAAGTATAATATTGATACTGAATTTGAAGGAATCAAAAAATCCAAAGATGATTGCTATGCAATGGTAGTTGAAACTGCGGATGGCGAAGTAAACGTTCCGGTTGGAAAGTTAGAGATCGATTTATCAAGTGAATCAGATATTGAGGCAGTGCTTTCCAATGAGAAAATTGCACTGGAAATAAAAGAACGTTTGCAGGAACGCTATGAGCAGGCAGTTGAATGCGGAAATACCGATGCAAAAGCGGTGCTGTTCTCGGAGGAATTGTTGCCGGCAGAAAAAGAGCCTAATACTCGCGGGTCAACATATACGACCTATAAAGGCGCAAGAATGAGAAGCGATAAAATATGCTACACTGGACTGTCAACTCGTACTGTCACAATAAAAAGTGGTACTGGGACTAAAAATACATGTAGTAGTGTATATGACTTTATTATGACTGCGGCAACTTATGAAAAGCATGTGTCGTTTTTCTCCACAAGTATTACATTATTTAGAGCATTTATGAATGCGTGGGGTGGAGAATGGGTTACTGGTACTACGAAAGACAAAAGTGAAATGTATATCCAATATGATAATATTGATCAGTGGACGTATAAACAAGTTGGCGACGAATGGAGAATGGGATTGTGTACGCAAAGGGCTACAGTAACAAAGATTTGGGCCCGTGAATATTATTGGGATGTAGCAAAGAATAAAGGAATAGATTGGAATAATACACGATATGTAAGTATTATGCACATGTCACCAGATTTTTCTTCGCCTTGGGCAAAGGCATATCAGTATGCTGGAAATCCTTATTTAGAGTGGATGAATGGGCGCTGCGGAAATGTAACCTTCTGTTTCTAATATCGTATTATACGGTTGACTTTATTGCCAACAATGCATATACTATAAGCATAAAACAACTAATAAGCAGGAGACATCAATATGAGTAAAAAGAAGAAAAAGTGTATCTGCGTCATATCAGCGATCGTCATATTAACGGCAATCCTAACGCTCATATTCTGCATACCACGGAGACCGTTTAAAGACGCCGAGAAGTTTGATTTAGACAACATGCGTGTATATAAGATTATTAATAACGATGAAATAGATATTACCGATAAAGTCGATTTGGAAAGGCTGGCGAAGCTTCTTACCCTGATTTGCACCAAAAGACTTCACAGTGAACAGCGGTATTATTATATGGCTGACAGAACATATGATATGTTCATTGTTTATAATCATAAGCCAATGCGTATAGTGCTTGAGAATACCGGTAGAAGCTTTGCAAATCTTGACAGAGGCATAGGGCATACGGTGTGGGACTACAGGATCGAAAACGATGACGCATGGAACTTATTGATGGAGCTGCTTATTGAAGAATAATGCATAAATCCGGCTGAAATTTCAGCCGGATTTCAGCTTGTCGAGAAACCCGGTTGCAGGTTAGGCTGCAGCCGGGTTAAAAACATATTAGGCGCACGAAACGCAAAATTCACGGAAAAAGCACAAAAGAGAGGAAGCTTTCCACTTCCAATTCGCCAGCTTTTTCAGATTCATGGCAGCGAATTTTAGCTTCACCCAGTTTGTGACCTGAGCCAAGCCTCTGTATTGTGTATAACG
>JAZRYQ010000304.1:0-4433 GCA_045600805.1 Candidatus Alloscillospira sp.
GTTCGGTGATTCAAGAAAGCTGACAGCACAGCTCATGGCGCTGAGGACGGCTACGGATGTGAGCGCCCCGCACAGCGTGACAACAAGATATGTGCGTGAAGCGGATGCCAGGATGATTCTCAAACATAAAGGCGGCACCGCGGGCTTTTATAATGACATCATAAAAAGAGATTTTGCGGAAAAGACATATGCGATCTTCTGCCCGTTTCTGATCGTTGCGTCGATCCTTCTTTCCCTTGCCGTTCATTTCAGCGGAAAAGCTTCGTTTGCCTTGGCAATTTCCTCGCTGGCTTCCGCGTCTGCGGCGTTTTCGGCACTTTCTGCGTATGCTTTGCCGTTCCTGAAAACGGTGAGAAAGCTGAGAAAAAGCGGCGCGACGGTGTCCGGCTGGGGCGGAGCGGACGATATATATTCCGCGCACGGCGTGAGGATCACGGACGATGACCTGTTCCCGACCGGTACGGTCGTTGAATCGGCAAAAGTCTATGAAGGCTTTAAGCTTGAAAAGGTGATAAGATACACAGCCAGTATCATGATAGCAGCCGAGAACGGTCTGTCCAGGCCGTTTTCCGAGCTTCTGGCAAGCCAGTCGATATCCACCGTGATGGTCGAGGACTTAAAACCGTGTCAGGACGGTATCATGGCGGTGATCCGGGGAGAACGTGTGCTTTGCGGTACGAGCGCGTGCATGACGTTGTTCGGAAAAAAGACGCCGCAGTCATTGAATTCGAAGAATACGATATATGTTGCCGTAAACGGGCAGCCTGCGGGCGTTCTGACGATTGCCTACAAGCCATCCGAGGCTGTTCAAAGCTCCTTGCTTTCCATGATAAAATCAAGATTCACCCTGTTTTTTGCCGTGCGTGATTTCAATGTTTCCCCGCTCATGGTAAAACAGAGACTCCAGATACCGATCGATGATATCGAATGCTTCACAGTCGACGAGGTTTATAAGATATCCTCCATGCGGGCAGCGGAAACGCCGCATACTGCCGCGGTCATTGCGCGCTTTTCCCCGAAGCTTTACGCGGAAACGCTTACGTCTGCCCTGTCGCTTCGAAGCGTGACTGTGATAAACACAGTTGTTTCTGTGATCACGACGATCGTCGGTATACTGCTTGCGTTTTTCATGTGTCTGAAAGGCGAGGGCGGAGCGGTAAGCCCGACGAGCCTTGCGGAGTTTATGTTCGCCATGCAGGTGATCACCATGATCATAAGCCGCGCTGCATAAGAAATTATGGCACTTTTTACTAATCAGCTTTGATAATATTCTACAAAAATACTTATTGAAATTTTACAATATACGATGTAAAATCATTTTATGTGTAAATTAACCACAGAGAGGATTGTAAGCTTATGAGTTATTCTATCGACAAAATCAGAAATATCGTTCTTTTGGGACATGGTTCAAGCGGCAAAACATCCCTTGCCGAGAGCATGCTCTTTATCACAGGCGCGATTGACCGCCAGGGTAAGGTAACTGACGGCAACACAGTCTGCGATTATGACGCAGAGGAGACCAAACGTAAAATTTCCATTTCTGCGACCATCGCTCCTGTTGAGTACAAAGGTTATAAAATCAACGTGATCGACACGCCGGGCTTTTTCGATTTTGCAGGCGAGGTTTCCTGCGCTTTGGCCGCGGCTGACTTCGGCGTTATCGTCTGCTCTGCAAAAGACGGCATCACCGTCGGCGCAGAACGCGCTTATAAGAAGCTTAAGAGCGCGGGCATCCCGTTCATGTTCTATGTTTCCAAGTGCGATGAAGACAACAGCGATTGCATGGGCGTTGTCAATGCCATCAAAGCCAAATACGGCTCGACAGTATGCGCCGTAGCAGTTCCCACGGCTGACGGCAAAGGCGTCGCTGATGTTGTGACCGGCAAGGGCTATAAATGGAACGGCAAAGCTTCCGAAGAGTTTGCTCTTGCAGGCGCTGATGCGCAGACAGTCGCAGAGTTGAAAGACCCGCTTATGGAGACAGCGGCAGGCGCAACGGAAGAGCTCATGGAGAAGTTCTTCGAGGAAATGGAGCTGAGCGAGGAGGACACAGTTACAGGTCTTCGCGTCGGCGTTGCGGAAGGCTCCGTCATTCCCATTTTCTGCGGCAGCGCGATGGCGAACGTCGGCACTGACGTTCTGCTCAACGCCGTCGTCAAGTACGCTCCGTCACCGGCTGACAGACCGGCAAAGAAGACCGTTGACGGTACGGAGATCGCCGCTGACCCGAACGGCAAAGTCGCCGCTTATGTATTTAAAACAGTTTCTGACCAGTTCGGTAAATACTCGTTTATCAAAGTCATTTCCGGTAAGGTCACAGCCGATATGTCGCTTTCCAATTCCCGCATGGGCTCAACGGACAAACTCGGCAGACTTTACACGATGATGGGCAAAAAGAATACGGAAATCAAGGAAATTGATTGCGGCGATATCGCGGCCGTCGGCAAGATGGACTGGAAAACAGGCGATACCGTCTGCGAAGCAAAGGCAGACATCGTATTCCCGGAAATCGAAGTTCCCGTACCCTGCTATTCCATGGCGATCATGCCCAAGACAAAGGGACAGGAAGACAAGATCGCGACCGGCCTTTCAAAGCTCAACGAAGAAGATATTTCCTTCAATCTCGTAAACAATGCGGAAACACATCAGATGGTCCTTTCCGGCGCAGGCGATATCCAGCTTGACGTTCTCTGCGCAAAGCTCAAATCCCGCTTCAGCGTTGAAACAGAGCTCCAGCCGGCGCGTGTTGCTTACCGCGAGAAGATAAAAGGCAGAGTGGAAGCCCACGGCAGACATAAGAAGCAGTCCGGCGGCAGCGGCCAGTTCGGTGATGTCTGGATCCGCTTTGAGCCGCAGGAGGAGTCAGATGACATGGTCTTCGCTGAGGAAGTGTTCGGCGGCTCCGTTCCCAAAAACTTCTTCCCGTCCGTTGAAAAGGGACTGCGCAACGCGGTTACCAAGGGTGTTCTTTCAGGTTATCCGCTCGTCGGTCTCAAGGCAACGCTTTATGACGGCTCTTATCACCCGGTAGACTCCAACGATATGGCGTTCCAGACGGCAGCAAGACTTGCTTATCAGGACGGTATACCAAAGGCAAAGCCGACGATCCTCGAGCCGATCGGACTTTTGAAGGTCACGATCCCGGATGCAAACCTCGGTGATATCATGGGCGATATTTCCTCAAAGCGCCGCGGTACTGTTCTCGGCATGACGGCCGATGACGGTATGCAGATCGTTGAGGCTGAGGTCCCGATGGCCGAAATGAGCTCCTATACGATCGACCTGCGCTCCATGACACAGGGACGCGGAACATTTACCCTTGAGTTTGTACGTTACGAGGAAGCCCCCGGCAACGTCCAGCAGAAGTTCATTGCCGACGCAAAGGCACAGGAACAGGCATAAAAGAAATATGATTTACGGGCAGTTGTGGGGTTTCCATGAACTGCCCGTGCTTTTTTGGAGAAATATGTCACTATTTATTGAAAAAACAGAGGAGCTTCTCCTCGAAATCTATCTGAAAATCGGGAAAATATATCCGCTGTATACAAGCGTTGTCCGCTATATTCTTCCGCTGCTTGCGCTTATCGTTATCATCAGATGCGCTGTAAGTCTTCTGAAAGATTCGATAGAGCCTGAGCAATGGGGATATCTTTCGCTGCCCGGCGGAGTGAACTTAACGCTTTCACATTGGGAAAACACCATCGGAAGAGCAAGAAGCGCCGATGTATTTATAAATATTCCTACCGTTTCGCGCAATCACGGCGCCATTATCCGCGCCTCAGACGGAACATGGAAAGTATACGACCTTGGCTCAAAAACGGGCATTTTCGTAAACAAAAAAGAAGTGATCGACAATATCGCGGTCAAAAGCGGCGATATTATCACGGTCGGCGGTGTTGATATGGTTTTCATGCCGATAGACAAGGCGGGAGAACGCGCTCAGGCGCAGTACCGTTCAAAGCCCGGGTATTATAGGATGCCGTCCGTGACGCTTGTGTTTTTAACGCTGTTTCAGCTATTCCTGTCTGCGCAGCATATCGTTTCGTGTGCCGGCGAGCCGGACGGCAGGATCGTGCTCGGCTTTGCGGGCTTGACCGCGATCATGTGGCTGACATTTGCATTTACAAGACTTATGCGCAGACGCGCTTTTGAAATCGAAACGCTCGCCTATCTTCTCACGACGATAGGATTTTCCGTTGCGGCAACATCGGCAGCGTATGACATGACAAGACAGGTCCTCTTTCTTGCCGCGGGTGTGGTGCTTTATTTCTGCGTCGGCTGGTTTCTCCGAAATCTTGACAGGGCAAAACACGCAAGAATCGGAATTGCCGCCGCGGGGCTTATTCTCCTCGGCGTGAACCTTGTGATGAGCAAAGCGGTTTTCGGCGCAAAAAACTGGCTTTCGATTGCCGGATTTTCGTTTCAACCGTCTG
>JAZRYQ010000305.1:0-13920 GCA_045600805.1 Candidatus Alloscillospira sp.
GGTGTCAAGATAGGCAAGCGCCGAGGGCATATCCGAAAATGTCTCGTATGCGGCTGTCGGAATATTGTATTTTTTCATGAGGTTTTTGGAAAAAACCTTGCTGCCTTCAATGATCGCGGCGTTTTTGCGCGGACCGAAGCAGGGAATGCCGACAGCGTTGAGTGCATCGACCATGCCGAGAACGAGCGGGTCATCCGGCGCAACGACAGCAAAGTCAATGCTGTTTTCTTTGGCGAATTTTACGACGCCGTCGATATCCTTTGCGCCGATATCGACACAGACAGCGTCCTGCGCGATACCGCCGTTTCCGGGAAGTGCGTAAAGTGTGTCGATTTCGGGGCTTTTTTTCAGGGACTTGATTATAGTGTGTTCACGGCCGCCCGAGCCGATAACCATAACTTTCATGTTATACCTCCGGATCAATGATGGAAAAGACGCATTCCCGTGAATGCCATTACCATGTTGTATTTATCACATGTTTCGATCACCTGACCGTCACGGACAGAGCCGCCCGGCTCGGCAACATAGGTCACGCCGCTTCTGTGCGCGCGCTCAATATTGTCTCCAAACGGGAAAAATGCGTCGCTTCCGAGCGAAGCACCGGAAATTTTCGAGAGATGATCGCGCTTTTCCTGCTTTGTGAAATCCTTCGGGTGCTCGGTGAAATACTGCTGCCAGTTGTCAAGCACTTCCTTGGGCTCATCGGAAATATAGACGTCGATGGCGTTATCGCGCTCGGCTCTCGCGATGTCCTCCTTGAACGGGAGGGAGAGAACTCTCTCGCTCTGACGCAAAAACCAGTTGTCCGCTTTGCCGCCGGCTAAACGTGTGCAGTGGATCCTGGACTGCTGACCTGCGCCGACGCCGATAGCCTGCCCGCCGTATGCAAAGCAGACGGAATTGGACTGTGTGTATTTAAGCGTAATGAGGGAAACGATGAGATCGAATATCGCTTCCTCGGGAAGTGTTTTGTTATTTGTCACGATGTTTGAAAGCAACGCTCTGTTGATTTCAAAATTGTTCCTGCCCTGCTGAAAGGTGATACCGAAGACCTGTTTTGTTTCAACGGGGTCTGGAACGTAATCAGGATCGATTTTGACAATGTTGTAATTGCCTTTTTTCTTTTCACGAAGGATGCTGAGCGCCTTTTCCGTGTAGCCCGGGGCAATGATGCCGTCGGATACCTCGCGGCGGATAATAGACGCTGTGACCTCGTCACAGGTGTCGGAAAGCGCTATCCAGTCACCGAAGCTGCTCATTCTGTCTGCCCCTCTTGCTCTCGCGTAAGCGCAGGCGAGCGCACTGTCATCAAGCCCTTCAATGTCGTCAACAAAGCAGGCTTTTTTGAGCTCGTCGGGAAGCAGTTTTCCGATAGAGGCGGAGGTGGGGCTTACGTGCTTGAAGCTCGTTGCACAGACATCGCCCGTTGCGGCCTTGAGCTCTTTTACAAGCTGCCAGCTATTGAGCGCATCGAGAAAATTGATATACCCCGGACGGCCGGAGAGAATCTCGATGGGGAGAGGACGGGTACCGTCAATGTAGATTTTCGCTGGCTTCTGATTCGGATTACAGCCGTATTTCAGTTCAAATTCTGTCATGATCATTCCCCCAAATTCTTGTTGAATAGTAACTGACGGACGTTTTTGACGCCGTTTTCAAATTCACATGCGTATAAAGAGACCTTGTTGTCGGTATTCAGTGCAGACCAAACATCTTTTGCAAATTCCTCGATGCCGCCGGTAATAGTCACTGTGACGGGCTCACCGGGAAATGACGGGATCGGGTCACCGTCACCACGGTACGTGCTGATAAAATGCCCGAAGCCTGCCTGCGGCTTGTCATATTCAAAATAATAGCGGCAGCAGCAGTCAGGATCACCGTCGAAGCTCTTGAGGATGGAAAGCTTATAGCTGCCGTCATTTTCGACGATGCCGGAAATTCTCGGCGTGTAATTCGGCTTGTCCGGCTCAAATGCGCGTGAATTCAAAGATGCTCTGAAATCTGCGCCTGTTTTGAGACCTTCCCATATTGTGTCAGTCTGGTCACCGTTTGTGACGATCATCGTGCCGTTATAAACGCGGACGGGATGATAAATGATAAGGCTCGGGTCGGAGAGTCTGGCAGGGTCAAAGGCTTCCGTTTTAATGCCGTCCTCTGTCCATGTAAAAACTCTGTTCCGGCTGTTTTCACTTCTGCCCATGATAAAGTAAAGGACATATGTTTTTTCTCCGTCCTCGCTTTTACCGAGGACGATGCCTCTGCCGGGGTACGGTTTTGATTTGAGCAATTCAATTAAGTTAGCCGCCATGTATATCACTCCTTTATAATTTCGGCGCACATCATCTCTGCCGCTTCGGGAAGTATTTTCCATTCTGCCTGCTCCATTACGCGCTTTTGGAGCGTTTCGGGCGTATCATCCGGCAGGATATCAACTGCTTTCTGAATCAGAATTTTTCCGCCGTCGGGAATTTCGTTAACGATATGTACTGTCGCGCCCGTGACCTTGACGCCGTAGGCAAGCGCGGCTTCGTGGACGTGCAGTCCGTAAAAGCCTGCCCCGCAGAAGGACGGGATAAGGGACGGGTGAATATTGATGATTTTTCCGGCAAACCGTGTCGTGAATTCTTTTGAAAGAATACACATGAATCCGGCGAGAACGATAAGGTCGATGCCGTTTGCTTTGCAAAGTGCCGTGATGCGGTCTTCAAAATCGGGCTCGCTTTTTTTGACAACGGCAGTCCTGATACCCGCCTTTTCAGCGCGTACAAGCGCGTAAGCGTCGGGGTTGTTCGAGATAACAAGCTCGATTCTCCCACTTTTTATCACCGTTCCCTGCGCGTTGATCAGCGCCTGCAGATTTGTTCCGCCGCCGGAAACCAATACGGCGATTTTTGCTGTCATAAGAGCTTTACCCCCTGACCGGCGACGACTCTGCCGAGAATATAAGCGTTTTCACCACTTGCGTTCAGGCTCTTCACGGCCTTGTCCGCGTCGGCTTCGTTTACAATGACCGTCATGCCGACGCCCATGTTGTATGTGTTGTACATATCGCGCTCGGGAATTCTGCCTTCAAAAGCAAGCAGGTCAAAAATCGGAAGAACACGCACGTCTTTTTTATGGATCTCCGCGCATAATCCGTCGGGAAGTGAACGCGGAATATTCTCGTAAAATCCGCCGCCCGTGATATGGGAAATGCCCTTGACTTTGACCTCGTCAAGAAGCTTTAAAACGGATCTGACATAAATTTTCGTCGGCGTAAGAAGCGTTTCACCGAGCGTTCCGCCAAGCTCATTCACATATGTGTTCAAATCGCGGTTTTCAACGTCGAAGACCTTGCGGACAAGCGAAAAACCGTTTGAATGTACGCCGGAGGAGGCAAGCGCGATGAGTACGTCGCCTTCTTTTACACTGTCTTTTGAAAGCACTTTTTCCCTGTCAACAACACCGACGGAAAAACCGGCAAGGTCGTATTCATCCTGCGGCATAAGGCCCGGATGCTCGGCTGTTTCGCCGCCGATCAGCGCACATTCGGACTGTACACAGCCTTCAGCGACGCCGCCGACGATTTCCGCGATTTTTTCGGGGATATTTTTGCCGCAGGCAATATAGTCAAGGAAAAACAGCGGCTTTGCACCGCAGCAGATAATGTCGTTTACGCACATGGCAACGCAGTCGATGCCAATCGTGTCATGCTTGTCCAGCAAAAAAGCAAGCTTGAGCTTTGTTCCGACGCCGTCAGTGCCGGAAACGAAGATCGGGTTTTTCATGTCTGTTAAGTCGGGCGCGAAAAGACCGCCGAAGCCGCCGATACCCGTGTCGGCTCCGGGAATCATCGTTCTTGCCACGTGCTTTTTCATAAGCTCAACGGATGCGTAACCGGCTGTGATGTCAACACCGGCGGATGCATAGCTTGCGGAATGAGAATCGTTCATGGTTTTGTCCTCCATTTAGTATTTTTCGGCTAAAGCCCTGTCTTTGGCAAGGACTTTTTCGGCGTTTTCCGCTCTTTTTGTGTCCAGTACGGCAGCAAGCGCATCATCCGAAACCGCGATGATCTGCGCGGCAAGCCATGCTGCGTTGGCAGCACCGTCAGCGGCGACGGTGGCGACCGGAATGCCGGACGGCATCTGCACGGTCGATAAAAGAGCGTCAAGCCCTCCGAAGGCCTTGCCGGAAATGGGAATACCGATGACCGGCACGGTCGTTGCCGCGGCGACGGCACCGGCAAGATGGGCAGCCATTCCGGCGGCGCAGATGATCGCGCCAAAGCCGTTTTTGCGCGCATTCACGGCAAATTCTCTTGCTTCTGCCGGAGTTCTGTGCGCCGAATAAATGTGTGCTTCAAACGGGATGTTCAGCTCTTTTAACACATTGATCGCTTTTTCGACTATGGGAAGATCGCTGTCGCTTCCCATGATAACGCCAACTTTTTTCATGATAAAACCTCCATACTTATACAAAAAGGGCACACCTGTTCACTGCGAAAAGGTGTGCCCAGACGGTCGGCTGTTCCGGTTTCTGTTCCCCTGTGGTACTCCACTTCCGTCAGTTGCAGAAACTCGATAAATTACGATTCTATTATAAATCAAGCCGATATAACTGTCAATTCTTTATTCCGGTCTGACAACGGCTTTTTTGATAAGACCGTTTGCCCCGAGTTCTTCTATTGTCAGTCTGCCATAGTAGAATTTTCCGTTGTAGCAGCCGAAGAATGTGGCGCTTTTCTCGTCCTCGATGCGCTCTTCGGCAATATAGAATGAATTGTTGTAAAATTTATCGCGGAAAAACATTTCGATTTTGTGATTGCCGTAAAGAAAATAATTGTCGACCCCCACGTTGACAGGGCAGTAATCTATGTATTTTACGTCGCGGTCGTCTTCAAAACACGCTGTAACAGCGAGGTAATCCTTGGATTTCATGGCGTTGATAAGCTTGTTGATCATTGATAATACCTCCCGTTAGTGAATTCTTTCGGAATAATAATATGATTCCTGACCGGCGTCCACCCACATGACATTGCCCGCGATGCCTGCGGATTTGTTTGAAAGCAGAAATGCAAAAGCGTTGGCAAGCTCCCGCGGGTCCATGAGAGAAAGGTCACTGTAATGCATCGGGATCGTCTGATGGAAGGATTCATTCACGTCCGCACCGGCAGGGGCAACGCTCAGACGCGTATCGACGCAGCCGGGGCCGATCGCGTTCAGACGAACACCGCGCATTGCCCACTCGGCACTGTTGCGGCGCACCCAGCGGAGAAGTGCGATTTTCGATGTGAAATACATATTGTACTGCATACCGTTTGGAAGGGTGTTAACAAGGCGCGAAATTCTTTCCTCATCGCCGCAGTCTGTCAGCAGCCAGGCAACTGACGGAGCCTCGATTCTGTCAGCCCATGTGACCGAGCCGGATGTGGTGATGACGCAGCTTCCTTTGCGCATCTGCAAAAGGTCGAAAAGACCTTCGGCAACGGCGACTGCTCCGAAATAATTGATGGAAAGAACGGAGCTGTTTGTCGGCTTCGGCATGGAAACGCCGGCAATACAGGCAAGACCGTCAATTCCGTCGGGGCATAATTCATGCACCCGGTCGATTGCATACTGTCTTCCTTCCGGCTTGCCGAGGTCTGCCGTGATATCTCCGCCTTCGTTATCAATGCAGTAAACCGTATGATTTTGCTCACGGAGAACATCGACCGTGGCTTTGCCTATTCCGTGAACGCCTCCTGTGACAATGTAAGTGCTCATAGAAAACCTCCTAATTCAATTCGGGGATATACTTCTTATAGAACTCTAAAAGACCGATTTTTTCCGGTGTATGCTCGGGAAGCTGATAGAAATCGTATCCGGGAAAATCATTGCCCTCAATGATCGCCGGGCCGTCCGGCATGATGCAGACGTCCCAACCGACATGGCCGATTTCCGGAACGACCTTTGCGGCGGTCTCACAGAGCGCAAGCGCCTCTTTGATATACGGAAGCTGATAGCCGACAAGCTTTACGCCCGTGTAGGGGTGTGTATCAAAATTGATAAGCGCAGAGGTATGCGCAACGCCGCGTATTTTGCCTGTTTCGATGTCGATGGGGCAGGCAAGACCGCTGTTTTCCATATTGTCAACGAATTTGCCCTCGTTGCCCATTTTACAGACAGCATAAGGAATATGCACTTCCCCATTGTGATTGAGCGTAACGATCCTCAAGGTGTTGACAGCACACGGATAAAGCGTTGACAGCGCCTCATGCTGAACGATAAGCTCCTCCAAAACGCCGAAGTTTTTGTCCTCCCGCTTGACATACGCAAACATTTCATCCAGATTTGCAAAATCGACCTTGTTCAGCTTTTCAATGCCCTTGCCGCTTTCGGCCGTGTTGGGCTTTGCAAAAACGGTGTCCTTGTCGGACATAAATGCTTTGAACGATTCAAGATCCGTTTCGGCAAGGTCGATCGTGTCACGGTGCAAAAATTCCTTAAAACGCTTGTTGAATACGTTTTTGCGGTCAAAAATGTAGGAATACGCGGGATCGTTGCAGAGCTGATTGATTTTGCGGTTTGACATGCGTGTTACATACGTTTTGCGCTGTTTTGCGTTCATGTCATAAAACGCGAAAATCAGATAATCATGGTAGCCCGCACCGTAGCGAACAGCGCAGACGAGCATATCGAAAAATATGAAAAGCTTTGATTTATGGCAGCGCTTCTGCACACGGGTTATGACTTCGGAAAGCTTTTTTAAGCGGACCCCCGAAAGCACGCGGGCAAGATATTTTATCTGCATTACACCCTCCGATTACGCGCCTAAAACCGCTTTGACAGCTTCTTTGAGAATGTGCAGACCTGCAAGAAGCTGCTCTTCTTCGATTACGAGCGGCGGCATGAGCTTCAGAACATTGTTGCGGCGTCCGGCGCACTCTGCGATAAGACCGCGCGCAAAGCATTCATGAACGATCTTGCCTGCAAGCGGTTCACCGGGGATATTATTGAAATCAATACCCCATAATAGACCTATACCGCGCACTTCCAGACGCGCATCAAGCGGAAGGATCTCGTTTTTGAGGAAATTTTCAACGATCGGCTGCTTTTCACGGACTTTCGCAGGGATGTCCTCCTTGAGCATGAATTCAAGACCTGCTTTTGCCGCGACCATGGAAAGCTGATTGCCGCGGAAGGTCCCGTTGTGTTCACCCGGAGACCATATATCAAGCTCGGGCTTTATGAGCGTCAGCGCGAACGGCATACCGTATCCGCCGATTGATTTTGAAATCGTGACGATATCGGGAACGATGCCGGCGTGTTCAAATGAGAAAAACCGGCCTGTACGGTTGGAGCCCGCCTGAATGTCGTCTGCGATCAGAAGAATGTCATAATCATCGCACAGCTTGCGCAGCCGCTGCAGATACTCCGGCTCAAACGGATATACGCCGCCGTCGATCTGGACGGGCTCAATGACAATCGCCGCGGGCTTTGCCACACCGGAATGGTCATCGGTGAGAAGCGTTTCGATATATTTTATAGTGTCAAGCTCCGGGAACATATACGGAGCAGGTACATGCGTTACATCGTGCAGTACAACACCTGCCCCCTTGCGTGAATCGGCGTCAGTGGTCAAAGAAAGCGAGCCGAGCGTCATTCCGTGAAAACCGCCCATCAGCGCAAAGATCCCGGGACGGCCTTTGACTTTTCTTGCAAGCTTCAAAGCGGCTTCCACGGCGTTTGTGCCTGTCGGAGCGGGGAACTGTATTTTATAGTCAAGTCCTCTCGGCTTTAAAATATTCTCCTCAAAATATTCGATGAAATCGCGCTTTGCAACGGCGTACATATCAAGACAGTGCATGATACCGTCACTTTCAAGGTATTCGATGAGCTTTTCCTTGATGTACGGGTTGTTGTGACCGTAGTTGAGCGCACCTGCACCGCAGAAAAAGTCAATATATTCATTACCGGCTTCGTCTGTAATCACAGAGCCTTTGGCGGATTTGAAAACGGTGGGATAATGTCTGCAATATGATCTTACGTTTGATTCATATTGTTCAAAAATGTTTTCCATGGTGTTGACCCCTTTATATAGAATGAAACGGCATAATGCCGGAAATGCCTAAAACAACAAAATATATTATATACCCGTGTTTGCTTTTGTCAAGAAATGCGGGCAGATGTCATAAAATTTTAAAGATTTACTTGTTAAAACAGAACATAACTATTATAATATAATAAAAAAGATCAAAGGCGGTAATTGTCATGGGACAAAAAGCAATGATAAATGATTTGACGCAAGGCAGCGTCCGGAAACAGCTTATGAAATTTGCACTTCCGTTTGTATTTGCAAATTTCCTTCAGACGTTTTACAACATCGTGGATATGATCGTCGTCGGGCAGTTCTGCGGCTCGGTGGGCTTATCTGCCGTATCCATCGGAGGCGACCTGCTTAACCTGTTCGTATTCATAGGAATGGGCTTCTGCTCGGCAGGACAGATCATTATTTCACAGTATGTCGGTAAACGGGATTACGAAAAGGTCAGCAGGACGATCGGCACTTTTTCGGTGTTCATGATGATCGTCGCTGTATTGTTTACGCTGATAGGGCTTTGCTTCAAAACGCAGTTTTTAGAGCTTATGAACACGCCGGAGGAAAGCTTCAAGCAGGCATATGAATATACGCTCGTTTGTTATGCCGGACTGATTTTCGTGTTCGGTTACAATCTGGTCGCTTCTATCATGCGCGGCATGGGAAATTCAAAAACACCGCTTATATTTGCCCTTATCGCAACCGTCGTAAATATTATTTTTGACTATATTTTCGTGGCTATTCTCGATTCCGGCGCCATGGGCGCCGCTGTTGCGACGGTTATGGGACAGGGGGTCGCGTTTATCACGGCAATCGTTTATCTGTACAAAAAAAGAGAGCAGTTCGGCTTTGACTTCAAGCGCGAAAGCTTTGTGCCGGATAAAGAAATTCTGAAAACGATTTTTAAACTCGGCATACCCATGGCGCTGCAGACCGGCGCGATCAACTTCTCCATTTTGTTTGTAAACTCCTTCATAAACGGTTACGGTGTCATTACAAGCGCCGTAACAGGTGTCGGCAACAAGCTCAACAGTGTTGCCACAATCGTAACGCAGGCGGTCGCGACTGCCGGCTCATCCATGGTCGGGCAGAATTACGCGGCAGGAAAGCTTGACAGAGTAAAGAAGATCATCGGAAATGTCGCCACATACTGCATCGCTTTTGTGGCGATCCTGTCGGTGATCATGGTCATTTTCCCGGAGCAGGTTTTTGCGATCTTCAACGATTCGCCCGAAATAATCGCCATGGCTCATTCTTATGTGCCGATCGCCGTAATAAGCTTTTTCGGCTTCGGGACACGTGCCCCGTTTATTTCGCTTATTAACGGACAGGGCTTTGCCGTGCTCGGCTTCATCATCGGAATGCTTGACAGCGTCGCTGCGAGGATCCTTCTTGCGATGCTCCTCGGTATTACCTTCAACATGGGTGTTCTCGGATTCTGGCTCGGAACCGTTATCGCGGGCTATGTCTACACGATCGTAGGCGGTATTTATTACATATCCGGCAAATGGAAAACGCGTCCGCTTGCCGTTAAATAAAAAACAGGAGGAAATGAAATGTCAGAAATGTACAACGATTATTCAGTGCTGAAGAAGCTGGAGCTTGAGGATGAGCCAATCGGCGTAAAGTATTCGTTCTTCAGACCGGAGGGCATCGAGCCTCTTGAGATGGACTCTGCCATGAGTCTTTGCGAGATGCTTCGCTTATCTCAGACAGAAAACAGAGCGTTCTATTTTTCAAAAGACCACAACGAAACATGCGTAGGCAAAATTCTTCTCGGCATGGAGGATATGGCGCCGTTTGCTGAAAGCGGCAATATCGGAAACAGACTCGGTGTTTTCAATGAGGCAAGGTGCAACCAGCATTTTTACCAGTATGTTCCGAAGCTTCCGCGCGGCATCACGAATTATGTTTCATTCTGCCCGGCAAGCAAGCTTACATATGAGCCGGATGTCCTTGTGATCTCCGCAAAGCCGGAAAAGGCGGAGCTTGTCATGCGCGCGATGACATATTCAACAGGTGAGCTTTACAAATCGACCTGCACACCGGTCATGGGCTGCTCATGGCTTCTTATCCACCCGTACCGCACACAGGAAGTAAACTTCATCGTTCCCGCGCTTGTTCACGGACCGCACGGCAGAGAGCTTTATTCATCCGATACACTGCTGATCGGCATCCCTTACCGCTGGATACCCGCCGTTTTCAAGGGACTTTCGGAAATGAAATACGAGCTGGAAGGTCACAAGAGCAAGGAAAAATACTATGCCGAGTTCGGAGGAATACTCCAGGATCTGGCAGAAAGAGCACAGAACCCGTAACAGGAGGATATCCCATGTATCAGGCTTTATACGCACCGCTTCCGGATGCCGCAAAATATCTTGCAAGACTCGGGATCTCGGACAAAATCGAGCCGACAAGAGAAAACCTTGACAGGCTTGTTTATGCACATCTGACGCATGTTCCGTTTGAAAACCTTGATGAATGTATGGACAGGGCGTGTCCGGATCTTGCTGTCGAGGCATTGTATGATAAAATCGTGACGCGCCGCCGCGGAGGATACTGCTTTGAGCTGAATGCCGCATTTTACGCGCTTTTATGCGCGTGCGGATATGAAGCATATCCCGTTGCGTGCAGGATCAGTTGGAACAGCGATGAAAAGCGACCGCTTTCGCACAGAGCGACGGTCGTTGTGCTCGACGGCGTAAAGCATTTCTGCGATGTCGGCTTCGGCGGTCCGTCAGCCCATTGTTCCGTGCCGTTCAATGAAACGGTTGACGGCGGATTTTTCATTGACACGGCAGACAACGCCGTGACAAAGGTCAAGCGCAAAACGGAAAGAGGGGAAGAGCTTATCATCGAATTCAAAGATGAGTTTTTCGAGCCGGTTGATTTCGTGCCGCTCAATTTCCATATCGCCATGGCGCCAGGCTCGTATTTTCTGACTATGCCGATCATCAATCTGACTACCGACACGGGAAGCAAATCCATAAACGGCGATGTTTTCCGGTGGCATAACGGGGATACCGTTACGGAAACAAAGCTTGAAAACGACGAACTGTTCAACGTCTGCTTAAAAGAGCATTTCGGAATCGTGAAGTAAAAAATCCGGCTGAAAAGCCGGATTTTTTGCAGCTATTTTGCGATTTCGTCCCAATCGTGACCGTCTTTATCTGTCCAGACGGATACGCTGTCAAACATGTAGATCATGCCGTCTTTGTCGATGTATGTGCCGTCAGCCTGTTTTGTGACATCGACGGTATCTCCGCGGGGATTGACAAGCGTGGCGCTGTCCGGACCGGGAAAGCTTTGCTCTTCTTTATCGTTCTTCTCGGATCGTTCCTGTGCATCGCCAGGCTTTTTTTCATCTTTTTTGACGACAGAACACGCACCGAGTGCAAGCGCCAGAGCGAGAGCAAGCCCTACTGCGATGATTTTACATTTTGCTTTTTTCATGTTACTACCTCCGATGGTTTTGACAACACACATATTAATAGCACAGAAAAACCGAAAGTCAACGAACTTAAACAAAAGTTAATCAATACTTCATTAAAAGTAGTTGCAGACGAATTGAACAACGCCCGCCGAAAATCGGCGGGCGTTGTAATAGCTTGTGATTGACTTACGCTCTCTCGAGATATGTCATGGCGACATAGTGGTCAGCGTCTGTTACAGCGTCATAATGTACGGGCTTGTAGCCGTCGGCTGTGATGTCGATGGAGAACTTCTTGTTCTTCGGAAGATCTTCAAACTCCCAGTCGCCTGCCCAGTTCGTATCCATTTCATAAACTGTACCGCACTCGCAGACTGCCTTGACGTGTGCACCGATGCAAACCTCTTCCTCTTCCTCGGGGAGATAAACCGTGCCTGCGAGGAATACAGTGGGGATGTTGAGGTGGACAACGCTTGAACCCATATCACCGAGGCATTCAAGCTGTGTGACCTTGTTTGCCTTGATGAGCTTGTTTATCTCGCTGTCGGGATCGTCCAGATCGCCGAATACGAGCGCCTGGTTCGGGCAGGCTTCAACGCATCTTGGTTCTTTGCCGGGGTAGTCGGGATCGTCAAGAAGCTCTGCGCACATCGTACATTTCTGCGGAAGCTGGAGCTCTTCGTTCCAGTACACAGCACCGACGGGGCATGCGTCAACGATCTGCTTCTGACCGACAGCCTTTTCGGGATCGATGATAACGATTCCGTCCGGTCTTTTGTAAACTGCGCCGTTCTTTGCTGCCTTCATGCAGGCAGGATCGTCACAGTGAGAGCAGGGAGTGGGGACGGTAGCTGTCTTGATGCGACGCTCACTGTCACCGCGTTCCCATTCGACAATATTCATCCAATACTGGCCCATGTGAGGCTGCGCCTTGGAAAGGGGAGAATCCCAACCACAGTGCTCGTCTTTGCAGGCCATGAAGCATGCATAGCAAGCCATGCATCTTGCGGAGTTAATAGCAATTCCGGGTCTCATATTATTTTGCCTCCTTTTCGCCGAAAACGATATCTGCCTCGAAAGAGGTATTCATAGGACGCTGTGTGTCAAGCTGCTGTCTGTCAACAGCGGCGAGGATGCCTTCCCAGCCCTGACCGGGGTTAGGATCTGCCTCAGCTTTTTCAACGTCGATGTTGCAGGAGTTCGGAACCATGGCGGGGATATAATCACCCATGAGACGGCCCGGCGTAAGAACGTTGATGGAGCCGCCCTTTTCAACTGCATTGACCTCACCGTACTGTACGGGGTTGTAAATACCGGAGGATGTGTAAACATGGATCGTCTCGGGATTTACACGGCGTGTGATGTGTGCAACGCACAGAGCATTGCCGCGGTCATTGAACAGACGGACAACGTCGCCTTCCTTGATGCCCTTCTTCTCAGCCGTAGCCGGATTGATGCGGCAGATGAGGTACGGGTTGCCGTTGATGATCTTGCGGTTTTCGGGAATCTCCCAGAGCCATGTTGCATGCTGCTGATAATGTGTATGATAGTCAAAGCGCGGGTGCGGGGAGATCATGCCGAACGGATACTTGTCTGCCGAAAGGCTCTTGTGACCTTCCCAGCTATCCTTATAGCATGCGATAGGTGTGCGGATCTCATCGCTCGGAGCCCAGTAAAGCATGGATTCGGAAACGAACTCAAACTTACCGGTGAGAGTACCGAGCTTGCCTTCCTCCTGGAATATCTTATGGTTCGGTGTCGTGCAGGGCTTTTCCTCAGCAAACCACTGGAAGCCGGGATAACGATCCCAGTTCTCGAACAGGCCTGTTTCGGGATCTCTGTTTTCCTCTTTGAAGGAAACAGGAACGACATAATAGCCCTTCTTCTTGAAGTCTTCCCAGCTCATGACCTTCGGGAGGTCTGAGAACTGCCAGAAACGCTTTGCCCAATCTTCTTCCGTTCTGCCCTCTGTGAACTTTTCGCCCCAGCCGAGACGGGCAGCTACCTGAGAGAAGATCCAGAAGTCGGAGCGGGAATCCCACAGCGGCTCGATAGCCTTTTCCTGATATACGATGACCTGCCAGGAGTTACCGGTCTGAGAATGTGAGCAGTAACCGCCGTTGCCGGAGTTGCCGACCTCACCGATATCGGTACGCTCGAGGTTGGAGCAGGCAGGAAGGATAACGTCAGCATGACGTGTTTCCGGTGTGAAGAAGATATCCTGATTGATTACGAACTCAAGCTCGGGGCTCTTGTACATCTTCGCCCACTTGTTCGTGTCGAGCATCGTGCCGAAGAAGGAGCCGCCGTAACGCCAGAAGCAGTGAACCTTGTTGCATCCGGGTGCGGGATATACGTGACGTGTGAATTCAAAGTCAAGTCCGCCGCCGCAGAAGCCTTCGCCGTACCACTCATAGTGACCGTCGAGGATA
>JAZRYQ010000306.1:0-4948 GCA_045600805.1 Candidatus Alloscillospira sp.
AATGACCTCATCCGCGTTGGCCGATGAGCGATTTGAGAAAGTATGAAGCGGGAAATGCGAGAGGATGAAAATCGGCTTGTCTATCGGGGCTGCCGTATTGAGATAGATTTCCAGCGCATCGATATCGTTCTGTTCGAAGCCCTGCGTCCCGCTTGCGGCGCCGAAGCTGTAGAGAACAAAATCATTCTGTACATCAACAGTACCGATTGTTTTGATCGCTTTCGCCGTTTCGTTTGCGGTCGTTCCGAAGCTGCCGTTTGACCACTCATGGTTGCCCGCGACAAAGAAACCGTCGCCATCAATGTCATCGCTGTTATGAACAATATTCATAACTGCTGCGACGTCACACCAGAAATCGTCTCCGGATACGCTGGCTGTACCGGAGTCACCGCAGAAGCCCATTTCTTCAAAATCAGCGTCTATCTTGGTGGAAACGTTTTCAAGCCAGTTGTCAAGACGCTTCGCTGCCCCGGAAGTGCCATCAGCGCTTGCGTTATGTACGTCGGATGAGAATGCGACATATGTTATATCCCCTGTGGGGGTATTATCAGTCTTCTCAAACAGTGTTACCGTTGCAGCCGCCGCTGTCTTGGAAGCGCTGAAAGCGTTGCTTGCAAAGGTAAGACTGTAATCACCGCCAACAAGTTTGCCGCCGGAATAAGACATTGCTCGGTCTTTACCGCCGCCGATGAGCATAACAGTCGGCCGTTCGGTATTATAAAAGTTTCCGAAATATACTTTATTGGTACCGAAATACAAATCAAAATTCGTACCGTTTGCTTTTGCTGTAAAAGCAAGGGTATCAATATCCGTTGTGATCGTATCGGAAGCAACCGTGACCTGTGTTGCTTTGACAGTTTTGGGTGTTCCGCCGTTCGTGTCATTATAGGTCGCGAATTGCTCCATTTCGTCTGCATCCAGGCAGGAAGCTATCGTGCTGTTTACGACCGCAATGATGTACTCTTTGCCGTCTGTAAAATTGTCGACCTTCGTGTACGTTGCAGAAACGCCGTTAGTCTTCTCTATGTATTTTTCGAATGTGACCGTTCCTTTATTGTTGCTGGATCTCATCGAAAATACATTCGGGTTATCATTTACGCCGGATGTACCGTCACTGTGTGTGAGGTAACCTCCGTTCATAGACAGATTGTTGGAGCTATAGGACCATGTTGCGGCTGTGTCGGACAGGGTAAGAGTACCGATGCCATTGTTGCCCTCTTTGGTATATGAACCGGTCAGGTATTTGCCGTCCTGCATAATCGTATAAGTATTGCCGACGATCGATACGTTCCAAAGCATATCGTCCGTAGCTATCATACCTGATGTGTAAGTTACACCTTTAAAGCCGGAATAGGATCCGCCGCTTGTTGTGTAATTGTCTGTTGTCTTAGCGGAAAGTGCGTATCCGTTGCTGATGATCAGATACCGCTCTTCCTCACCTGCTGCAAATACAGACAGCGGAAGAAGTCCGACAATAAGTAAAACGCAAAGCAGGATACTGATAATTCTTTTTTTCATTCGTTGAATTCCCCCTACATGATTAATATTGCTGATTACTTACCCGATAGTATACTCTCTTTTGCCACCTCTATGTCTCTGAATTTTCTTTATATTTAAATATGTTGCTGCGTCAAAATTACCGCTGCACACCGTACATCCTATGTGTTTTCTTAATCATGGCTTGTGGTATAGATAAAATCAGTATTTTGACCATGGATATATCAATACAAAAAATTACAACAATTTATTATTATGTTACCACAAAATCCATTATGTTTCAAGCATTTATTCTGATTTTCTATGCTCTTTATATGTGCTTAATTTATAATAAATCGCTTCTGAAAAGCAACAGCTTCACTGCGCTTTTGAAAAACAGATTGCTGGCATGATTTTGATATGAAAACCGCCCCACCCTAAAGAGGTAAGCAGATGTTCACCGTATGTTGCGGCGATTCTGATCCACACGATATTTAATCAATAAGCTCCTCACCCGATCACATTTTTTCTTTCGGCAGCTCCCATGAGCAGAATTTCCAGTACGGGGCATTTACGCGCTCGTGGTACGCCTCCATATCGACATCGCGCCAATCATAAAAACCCTCGCCGGCTTTTGCGCCGTTTTTGCCCTGTGCCATCAAATCGTCAATGATTTTCGGAACGGTTTTTATGTCGCTGATGATCGGGAAAAGATTTTCACAGCTCTTGCGGTTTAAGGCAAGGCCGCCGTTATCGAAATGCTCAAAAATGCCGATGGATGTATAGCGCGGGCAGAAACTGTATGCAAGTGCCCTGTCAATATCACGCGGCTCGGCAATGCCTTCTTCGACAAGGGCCAGCACTTCACGCCAAAGCGCAAACTGAAGTCTGTTTCCGATAAAGCCCGGTGTGGGCTTTTTCAGTATAACAGGTTTTCTGTCAAGCTTCTCAAGCAGCTCATAGGCGTATTGCAGCACGTCTTCGGCTGTATTTTTGCCGCCGCACAGTTCAAAATACGGTACCATATGAACGGGATTGAACGGATGTGTCACGATGATCCTGTCGCCGTAAACTTTGCATGTCTCGGCAAGTATATCGGGAACGATGGATGAGCTTACGGAGCATATCGCGCGTAGCTTCGGACACGTTTTTTCAAGGATATGATACACCTCGTGCTTCGTGTCCGCGTCCTCAAGGACACTTTCAAATACTGCTTCGGCTTCTGCCATATCTGCATAATCCTTTGAAATGACAAGATAACTGCGGCAGATACCTGCCTGCTCCTCTGTCAGTATTCCGTGTTCGACCATGCTTTTATAATGCTCGCGATAATCGTTTAAACAGCGGTTTGCAGAGGCGTCGCTTCTTGCAAAAATGACGGTTTTGAAGCCGTGTCCCGTCGTGAGCACGGCAAGGCTTGTGGCGATCATCCCCGTACCGACAATGCCTATTGTACGAATCTTATTTTCCATGGTATTTCCTCCGTAACAGTTAAAATTTCCGGTAAATCTCGTTTTGTTTCATTTTATCGCAAAATAATCGTTTTAACAAGACAATTACAGAACGGACAACATATTTATAATCTTGTTGTGAACAGGATGAATGTGTTATAATACAAAAAAACGTGAGGGAGAGATCATTTATGCAGGCAGATGTACTGATCATCGGCTCGGGGCTTGCCGGGATGGCAGCGGCGTATGAGGCGGCGCGTGCCGGCGCAGAGGTAATAATCGTTGAGAAAATGCCGTACCCGGGCGGCAATTCGGCGCTGGCCGGCGGAGGCTTTGCAGCGTATGACTGCGCTTTGCAGTTACGCGAAAAATTCGGTGCCGGAGATGATTCCGCCAAATTACACGCAAGCGACACGATACGCTCCGGCAAAGGCGGGTGCTTGGAATCGCTTGTTCATATCATGGCGGAAAACGGACCTGCTGCTATGAACTGGATGCTCGAGCAGGGCGTTCCTTTCAAAGAAATCATGGTAAAGGGCGGCGGTCACAGTGCCGCAAGAGTTTACCAGACGTCTGTTACCGGAAAGCAGATGATGGACATTGTCCGGGAAAAAGTTCTGAAAACAGGCGTCCGGTTATTGTTAAACTGCCGTGTTACAGGCTTTATTCCCGGCACGGATGGCCGCACAGTCTGCGGTGTAAAATGTGAGCTTTCCGGCAGAGAAACAGAAATAACCGCGAAGAAAAGCATCATTCTCGCCGCAGGCGGATTTGCCGCCGATGTTCCGTTTCGCCGCCGTTTCAATCCGGCGCTTGACGAAAACTACAACTGCTCAAATCACAAAGGCGCGACCGGGGAGATTTTGGAAATGGCAATGGATATCGGCGCAGATGTTCTGAATATGCCGTATGTGCAGCTCTTCCCGAGTGCAAATCCGAAAAACGGCGCCGTCGATATGTGGGCGCTCAGAAGCTACGACTGTCCCGGCTTCGGCGGTATCTACATCACCTCCGAAGGATGCCGTTTCGTCAATGAGCTTGAAGGACGGGACGTCGTATCCGATGCGCAGATCAAAAACACGTCTCACAACACATGGGCGATCATGAATCAGACACTTGTTGACATTATGAAGATGTCAGAAGATCATATACAAGCCGGTATCAGGCTCGGGCGTATGTACCGCGGTGACACGATAAAGGAGCTTTGCGCGCAGATCGGTGTTGACGAAAACCGCGTATCGGCGGAAATGGCTGAGCATAACGATTTTATCGCCCGCAATGCTCCCGACCGCTTCGGTATGACATGGAGCCCGCTTCTTAATCAGATGAGCGCAGGGCCGTTTTATGCCATTGCGCAGTGGCCGAGCGTCCATTTCACAATGGGTGGACTCTTAACAGACGAAAAATGCCGTGTTCTCGATAAGGCAAAAAAGCCGATCATCGGTCTTTACGCCGCGGGCGAGATCTGCGGCGGACTTCATGGGAAAAACCGTCTCGGCGGGAACGCCCTGACAGAGTGCGTGGTGTTCGGAAGACTTGCCGGCTTGCATGCGTCGCGCTGATTTGATTTCTGAATCTTACTTATTTTATTAAAGACTGTACCGATTTTATTTTTCCCGATACATGACGGCAAGTCCGCCATGAGATGTCTCCCTGTATTTTTCGTTCATGTCTTTTCCCGTCTGATACATGGTTGCTACGACATCATCAAACGATATTTTCCTTGTTTCCACAAGGAATCTTGAAAGATTTACGCAGCTTATCGCTCGCATCGCCGCAACAGCATTGCGCTCTATACATGGTATCTGGACAAGTCCGCGCACGGGGTCACACGTAAGCCCGAGATTGTGCTCCATAGCGATTTCGGCAGCGTATTCCGTCTGCTCTATGCTCAGGTCATACAGGCAGGCAAGTCCCGCAGCAGCCATGGAGCAGGCGCTGCCTATCTCCGCCTGACATCCGCATTCAGCACCCGATATGCTCGCATTGGTGCGGATAACATTGCCGATAAGCCCCGCTAC
>JAZRYQ010000307.1:0-5302 GCA_045600805.1 Candidatus Alloscillospira sp.
TCGCCGCTTTCATACATAAACTCATTATAATCGTCACTGCTGCCGCCGACATAGGCGTCTTCGCTCTCTCTCCGCCAGTATGTCGAGCCGTTCGGATAGGTTATCGTTGTTGTTTTTCCCGTAATTTCAAATTTGTACTCATAGTTTCCGTCGTTGATACTGCCCTTTTCCGTGTCAACGATATAGCGGTTTTCGTCAAGGATGACCGAGTATTCACTTTCCGCCGCAGTTTTTGAGGAGCATGAACAAAGTGCAAGAGAAAAAACGACGGCAAGAACGGCAATAAAAATTTTTCTTTTCATATTTGTACCCTGATTTATCTGTAAGCACGTCCCGTAAGATATCGCCATGCAAGCAGATATTTCAGCGCGGAATACGGCTTCTGTGACTTGATTTCAAAATATCCGCTGCTTGTCGTGAAAAGCATTGTATCTCTGAGCGTGATCGCGAGCTTTGAAATATCGTTCAGAGAAAAGCTCAGATTTTCAAATTGCAGTCTGTTCGAAAACAGGGACAGCTTTCCCTCTTTCCGTTTTAATGTCTCGTGTCCGTTTTTGATTTCCGATAATATAAGCTCCGCGTCCGAAAACAGCTCGGATGTGTTATCCTGTACCTCTGCGAGCATTTCCTTCAGAAATTCCTGCTGCCATTTATCCCAATCGAGCACCGTTTTAAACGGCTCGGCTCCGCTGCCTTCAAAATATCCGTATTCGTTGAATCGCAGATGCAGATCACAGGATTTACAGAAAAACATGTCCCCCTTGCTCTGCATTGTGGAAAATTCGTGACATTCCGGGCAGACGAAAAGCGCCGTTTCAAGACTTTCCGCCGGATTTTCGCATGTGTATTTCTGCGGCTTTGCTTTCTGGTCATCATACGCATTCACATAAATGTCGTTCCGTATCGCCTCGGTTATTTCCTCGTCCGTCATTTTCGCGATCTCCTCGGGCGTATACTCTCTTACGACTTCTCCGTACATGGCGCCTTTGCGTTTTTCCTTAGACCATCGCGGATTGACAAAATAGCCGCCGTGAATTCTGTATGTAATCAACCCCGCGCCGGAATTTCGGACAAGAGGCGCATTGGCCGGCGATATCCAGCCCGTTTCTCCGGAAAAAGACCGGTTTCCCTCGACCATCATGCAGACGTTGCTCCCCGCCTGAAGGCGCTCGGTTATCAGTTTCACCGCTTCCGCACCGGATGCACCTTTTTTGCGCGGTATCGGGTCAACAAGGAATTTTATCACCTTGCTGATAAAACCAAGGCGCAGGATATGCTCACTTGCGACAAAATACATCTGTTTTTTAAAGGAGAGACCGGCGAGGAAAAAATCCCAGTTCGTATTGTGATTTGTCAGCAGCAGATAGTTTTTACTTTTCGGCGTAAACATCTTCCATTTGTAATTGCCGAAAAAATAAAAATACGGGGTAATGAGAATTCGTACGAAAAAATAAAATGCTTTATGAAATGTTTTCAAATCAATCACCGAAAAAGATTTTAACATTTTAAGAATCAAAAATAAAGTTTTATTTTCAATTATCTCTTGTTATTTTGCAGAATTCTATTTATAATGAATCATACTTTTTCCCAAGGGAGGCAAAATTATGGATTATTCAGCCGCCAATGTATCACTTTGGAATCCAGTCGTGCAGATTGGTATCATCACGGCGATCATCCTCTTTGCAAACATTCTTCGCCGCAAAATTCCGTTCATCCGCAAAAGTCTCATGCCGACAGCCGTTTTAGGAGGCTTTATTCTTCTGATTCTGAAAGTCACGGGACTGATTCATGTTGATATAGATCTGATGGAAAAGCTTACATATCACTGCATAGCGATCGGCTTTATCGCGCTTTCTCTGCGCGTTCCGGAAAAAACGCAGCAGGATAAAGGAAACCTCGTCGGGCTGAAAAGCGGCGCGATCATTGCCGGCTCCTATATGATCCAAGGGGCAGTAGGTCTTATCATATCTCTCGCGCTTGCATACACGGTCAAGCCGGATCTGTTCAAGGCTGCCGGAATCCTTCTACCGATGGGTTACGGTCAGGGACCGGGACAGGCAAACAACATCGGCTCATCCTATGAAGCGCTCGGTTTTCTCGGCGGCCGCTCTTTTGGTCTTGCGATTGCCGCGGCAGGTTATATCTGCGCCTGCATCGTCGGCGTACTATACATGAATTATCTTGTTAAAAAAGGCAAGTTCAAGCGCTCGACGCCGCAGGAAATCGAAAGCAGCGTCACGATCGACACATTCCAGCACAAGGGAGAGGTTCCAATCTCCGAATCGCTTGACAGACTCTCCGTGCAGACGGCGCTCGTTCTGGTCGTATACTTCGTGACTTATCTGATCACCTGGGGCATCACCTCAGCGCTTACGGCGTTCCTGCCCGGTGTTGCCAATATGCTCAACGCGCTTTTATGGGGCTTTAACTTCATGATAGGCTCCGGTCTTGCCATCGCAATGCGGACCATACTGAAGCATATGAGAAATGCGAAAATCATGACACATCAGTATCAGAACAACTATCTTCTCAGCCGCATTTCCGGTCTTGCATTTGATATTATGATCGTTGCCGGAATCGCGTCGATCGAATTTGAGGATCTGTCCGGTCTCTGGCTTCCGTTCATACTGATGACTGTCGCCGGTGCTGTTATCACGCTTCTGCATCTGCAATATGTATGTAAAAAAACATATAAAGGATATTATTATCAGGGCCTTATATCCATGTACGGAATGATGACGGGCACGATCAGCTCCGGTGTGCTTCTTCTCCGCGAGCTTGACCCGCAGCTTGAAACCCCCGCTGCAAACAATCTCATTCTCGGCAGCAGCTTTGCGATTCTGCTTTCCGCTCCGCTCCTTATTCTGGTAAGTCTGGCTCCGAAATCACCGCTCATGACTTTTATCACCCTCGGACTGATAATCGTGTATTATTTCGTTCTGCTCGCGATCGTAAGCATCAAGAAAAAAGCAAAATAAGACAATATAACAGATCGCACGCCGAAAAATTTTCGGCGTGTTCAAATCGTCGACAAAGTCCTTTGAACTTTGCCGACGAAAAAACTCGCGCTCCATCGCATCGGGCTTCGCCCTCTTTGGTCGGCGCGAGGGCAAGCAGAGCTTGCCTCAGGGTGTTTTTGCGGCGGCAAAGCTGCCACAAAAACAGATTCGGTTTTATTTCTCCGCTTCGCGAAGTAACTCTGTGAGACTTTGTATACAGTCCGGCACGCCGAAAAAATCCGGCGTGCTGTTTTTTACGCTCTGTTTTCGAGTACGTTCCACGCGCCTGCCAAAAGCTTCGCTGCATTCGCTCTTGTGAGTATTTCGGAAAATCCCGATATATCCGAATAGCTTATCGCTCCGCAGGCACATAAATTCGAGGCTGCCTGAATTTCGTCAATACTGCTCTCATTTTCGGAAAACGCAGGCTCAACATCCGTTATTTTCAATATTCCGTCAAGTATTTCCGCTGCTTTTCCTACCGTTATCGTTCCGTCATCGATCGTATCGGATAAATCCGCGCTTCCCGTGACAGCGGTACACATAACCGCAAATTCGTGTGCCGTGACAGGTGCATCCGGTAAAAAAACGTATTCACTGCCGAATTTTTCACCTGTAAAAGCACCGGCTTCCTTCAAAAACATCGCGTAATACTCGTTTTCACTGCCCGTCATATCGCCGTATACGCTTTTATCCTTTTGTTTCATGATTTTTATGCTGACTTTTGCCTCATTTGACGTTACGCCGTTTTCCGTTACAGCGTAAGAAAAGCTGTCTTTTTTCGTTCTGCTTCCGTCATGCGTATAAACGAAGCTGCCGTTTTCATGGAATGTCACCGTGCCGTGCTTCGGCTGTGAGGTAATTTGAAAGCTGCACTCCTCGCTCTGCGGATATGCGTGCATTTCGCCTCCGGTCGTAACACCGCGATACGTTTTCACATCAAGATTGATCGCGATCGGCTTATTCGGCGCTTTTTCCGAAAGCTCGACGACCTCGATCGTCACGGCATCGGCTGCGTTTACACCCGCGCTCATCACCAAACACATCGCGCACATGATAAATGCAATCCCTTTTTTCATTTTTCCGCCCCCTTGTTTATTTGATGATATTATCTGTAAACAGAAGCAGAATATGCGTGATTATGCAGAATTTATTTGACATAACAGGCAAAATTATGTATTATAATTAACTATTAAATCTGCACCGAAAGGAGTTTGCGGTATGGACAATAAATTCTATGATGCTTCGGATTTCGTCGAGAAATATTCCGCGGATATCATCGCAAACAACAAGATCGACAAATCGACTTATACAAAATACAACGTCAAGCGCGGACTGCGTAACAAGGACGGCACCGGTGTCATTACCGGTATAACGCATATCGGTGACGTTGAGGGCTACAAAATCATTGACGGCGAAAAAGTGCCGGTTGACGGTCAGCTTTATTACCGCGGTTATAAGCTCACGGAGCTTGTCAACGGATTTCTTAAGGAAGGTCGCTTCGGCTTTGAAGAAACGATCTACCTGCTACTCTTCGGCTCACTGCCGACAAGGGCAGAGCTGGATGAATTCCGCAGCGTACTCGGTGAATGCAGACCTCTTCCCAATGGGTTTACCGAGGATATGATCCTGACGGCGCCGAGCCGCGACATTATGAACAAGCTTGCGCGTTCTACGCTTGCGCTGTATTCATATGACCCAAGCCCGGATCCGGAGACAGGCAATGTCGCAAAGGAGCTGAATCAGGCGCTTCACCTGATCGCCCGTTTTCCCGTCATCACCGCAAACGCGCTGGCTGCAAAACGCCATTACATCGACGGACAAAGCCTTATTATCCACAGGCCGAATCCGGAGCTTTCAACAGCGGAGAATTTTCTCTACACTGTGCGCCATGACAACAGCTTTACGTCCGAGGAAGCGCAGATACTCGATCTTTGCCTTGTCATTCACGCAGAGCACGGCGGCGGCAACAACTCCGCCTTTGCCTGTCGTGTTCTCTCCTCCTCCGGTACGGACATTTACTCGTCGATCGCCGCGGCAGTAGGCTCTCTGAAAGGGCCGCGTCACGGCGGAGCGAACAAAAAAGTCATGGAGATGTTCAGCTATATTGAAAAGGAAGTCCCCAACTGGGAGGACGAAGCGGCGCTGACATCGTATCTTGAAAAGATACTCCGCAAAGAAGCTGCCGACCGAAGCGGTCTTATCTACGGTATGGGACACGCGATCTACACACTGTCCGACCCGAGAGCCGTACTGTTAAAAAGTCTTGCCGGCCATCTGGCGGAAACAAAAGATATGATGAA
>JAZRYQ010000308.1:0-5458 GCA_045600805.1 Candidatus Alloscillospira sp.
TCCTGCGGTTCCTGCAGATATGACGTATATACGATCCAATTGCCATATCCGGATAGAATATATATCAAAGCTCCTGCCGATAGCAGGAAAAGGACAAGCAATGTAAAGAATACAGCTTTCATCTTTTTGCTCATATAAAAATCTCCACAAATTAAAATTTTATCTCTTTTTGATCGGATGCCTTATTACAGTTTTCAATTTCTCTGGAGCAACTTTTCTGGCATCTGAAAGATATATTTCGTGGTGAATTCGATTGTCCGAAAAATCATTTTCATATCCGTTTTCAGCAATGTACCGATCCATGATTTCAACTGTTTCCGGCTCGTTATCGAAAGAACCAGTATGCATAATTTGCACACACAGTCCTTCATCTATTGTAAGAAACTCGGCTTTGGAACAGTCCAGTTTTTTCTTTTTCGCAGCCGTTTCCATTGCCCAATCAAAATCATTCTTTGTTATGAAATTCGGAAGACGAATCACGGAAATCCAACAAAAAGTTGATTTATCGCTGTAATTTACTCCATCTACGCCTTCCTGCCACCAGAAGCCCTCAAGCGGCGGAACAACATAGTCGAAGAATCCTTCAATCTGATAATCTGTCTTGTAACTCATCTTTAACGTATAAGCAACGGCATACAGTACGCTAATGGCTTGCTGATACGCCCCACCTTCTTCGTTTGGATCGCCTTTGCCACGCACTGCAATGTAGTTAGCTTTTGGAACAGTCACTATCTCCGGCTTGTTCTTTGGCATATAAAATTCCTTGTATTCTTTTTTGAAATCAAAAGCCATCACAGCACCTCCATGCTTTGACTCCTCTGTCAAATACAGCTCTTTTTCGCGTATACTTCCTTTGCCTCCGTTTCATAGGAGGCAAACTTTTTGCGGAACCAAAAATGTCCGTCGATCGCGATGCCGATCGTCTCACCGTAGAGCGTGAAGCGGGTCATTCTTTCTTCTTCCGCCGCTTTCCGCATTTCTTCTTCGGAGGGAAATCCAGCTTCGCCGTCTCTTGTCAGATAACCCAGCATCTGCTCGATGTCTTCTTCGTCGGCGAGAAGCATTCCGACCCTCGGCGTGTCCGTGATCGGAAGCGTCATAATGATCTCTCCGTCCTCGACCTCGCCGTTTTCACGGAATCCGAATGAAGCATAAAGTCCTCTTGCCGCGCGGTTTTCTTCCACGTAATCCAAATGGATCAAATCAAAATTTCCGTTATTCTTTATCATTTCTATGGCAAGGCGAAGCGCCTGTCTGCCGTATCCCTTTCGCTGATACGCTTCTCCGATCATAAACCGCCATATCCCGACCGTTCGCTCGTCTTCGTCCCAATCCAGCATCAGAAAGCCGACGACGGTATCGCCATCCAGTATGGCGAACGGTTTTGCTTCTTCATACAGCCATGCCTGTGCCAGAGAATACACATTCTCTGCCACATATTTTGTCTGCTCCGTTGAAACCTTCAAGCTGATAACCTCGCGGAACGTCTTTTCCGTAACGGTCTCTATATGAATCATATTTTCTCTCCTGATAATATTTCAAACATCCGATCTGTATCGGAATCGGTCCGGTATTCGGATATAAGCCCGGACTGTACGGGATCTCAAATCCGGCTTTGATGCAGCAGTAATACACGAACGACGCGCACCACCCATAAGAATTACCGTATGGTAATTTGATCTCCGCATCCGTTTCGAATTTCGTTCTCACTCAATCATTAAAACGATCAAATATTTCTCCCTGTGTTCCGCAGAATCCGACGAGATCGGAATACTGCGGTTTTACTGATTTATCAAGCATTCGCTCAGGCGTGTGTTTTTCCCTCCGTTTTTACCCCACAATGCGAAATCTGAACACGCAGCTCTCACGTCCCTCGGTATCGTGAGGAGAGGAAACGATCTCGCAAAGCTCCAGCTTTACGCCGAGCATGATCTCATAGTGGAATTTGAAATGACCACCGCAGCAATAGCAGTATTCGCGCGGGATATCGTAATCGCGTTTGACATGGCTGATTGTCGGGCAGGCACACTCGAACCTGTCCTCCGGCTGATAGGTGACTGCGTGAACGATGATATCGCCGTCGCCGTTCTGCTTTGCAGAACCCATATTCATATACGGACGCTCGCTGATGAGCGCAAGCCGTTCCTCTATGGTATCATCCTTATGTATTCTTGCAAACTCCCGTGACGTTTTGAGCCGCGTACCGCTTTTGCAGCAGGCATTCGCTTCTATGATCTTCTGCACGCGCTCTTTCGGTAGCTCATCGTTCATCACGGTAATTGCCTGTGTCATGTATGCGGATTTGATCTTCTTATTTGTTTTGGACACGACTTTCTCATATCCCGCGTTGATCTTCTGTTAAGCGTTTCTCTGAATTTTTCCGGTGACGGCATCATCATTCCTCCTGCTCTTTTTTCCTTCGATCAGCACGGATAACGGATATCCGCAGCCGCTGATGTCTTCAAATCCGCCGCTGATATCGTAATCGAATTCCTGCATCCCGGTCACAACGATACCGTTTCGGCACATTCCGGTGATGATCTCGGACAGCGGGTGGGTGTAATCCGTGAACGTCTTTGACGGATAGGTCTTCTGCGTCATATAAAACATCCCGTCGTTACCGAGCCATTCGTGCTCAAAATATGAATATTTACATTCAAGAGGATGGACCGGATCGTATTCTTCTTCGCCTTCGGAGGCGATCATATTGGTGCAGGGATGCTGCTCGTTGATCACGATCACAGCGCCGGGCTTCATACAGTTTGCGACGATCTCAAAGAAACGGGTCAGATCCTTGAACCAGCAAAGCGCGCCGATCGTAATGATGACAACATCAAACATTTCCCGATATCGGCCGTCTATGTCATAAACATTGACCGCGACGAATTCGCACGGAAGCTGTAATTCTTTCGCCTTTTCATTGGCAAACGCGACCTGATTTTCGGCAATGTCAAATCCGATGCCTGCTTTCGCCTTTCCGCTCTTTACAAGTGATAGCAGCTCTCTGCCGTTATTGCAGCAAAACTGTCCGATCACTTTTCCTTCCGTTTCAAGCTGTTTCAGAGCCGCTTTCGTTTCATCATTGAAGAAGGGATAATCCTCTTTCGTCATACGTTCCGAAATATCCGCGCCCCAAGCGGGATCACGGTTTTCAAACGCCTCTTCCCACGCGGCTTTATTGCCTTCGATATATTTTTCCATCGTTCCTCCGAACATCTTTTACTCAATCTCCATCATTTTGATGCCGTTGAAATTCCTTGAAGCGTAATACAAAATACCGCCTTGCAGTTTTATCGGTCCGCTGAGCCGCAGCGGTTCACGGATCGCGCGGACCGTTTCGAGGGTCTCCTTGTCCAGAACCGAAATCTCCGATGCCGGATGGGAAACCGTCACAATATGGTGATTTGTGACCCCGGCGATGTAGTACATATATTTGTGTATGTTCCGTTTCACCGCGAGGACTTTGAGCGTTTCAGTATTCAGGACGTAGAGCTTCATATCCTGTGACGCGGCGTATAGTTTATTTCCGTCCTTGCGGATGCTTTTGATGTTTTTCTTTGATATTGCGGCATCTTCGACGATGCGCATCGTGTTTTTGTCGATTTTCAGAATATGCCCGTCGACTGTTCCGCAATATAGGATTTCGTCTGAGCAGATGATCTCCCAGATGCTCGCATCCGATGTCGGATATATCTCAAATTGAAAATCCGAGACCCCGACTTTTGCAATGCCACCGTTGCGGATGGAGCAGTAAGCGTAGTCCCCGTTTACGAGAAGATAGCAGATATCGGATGTCAGGTCGGTTCCGATTTTGATTTCGTGCTCTTTCTCAAACGTTTCTTTTGAGAAAGCGTATAGCGTGCAGAAATCGGCGATCACGATATGCCGATCGTTTTCTCCGTAAAACCTTGCCGCGCCGGATTTGTTAAATACCGTTTTTTGCAGTATCACGGCACCTTTTATGATTTTGACCAGATCATTTCCGGCAAGGCAGTTTATCTCTCCGTTTTGGATACCAAAACCCGACACGATCCCGCCGAGTTCAATTAAAACATTCATAATACACCCTCACGCAATCATTTCTGCGTCAACAATAGTAAAACGTATTTCCTTATAATTATAGTGACTTACGGGTCACTTTTCAAGCAGTTACATAAAAATGATACGAATTAAACAGAGCACATCTTCTCACACGGGGGCAAAATGAAGATTTTTATGATATAATTCTTTTATCAATATTTCGGAGGCGACATTATGAACGATACTTATCACATCAGTTATGAAAAACTTCGGAAGCTCCTTATCGTCAAACACAGGATGAAAAAAAGACCTTCAGAAAGCATCGCCGCTCTCGTCCAACGACATTACAAAGATGGGTAAGGGCGAATCGGTCACGCTTGAAACACTTGCAAAAATCTGTATCGCACTGCAATGCAAGCTTTTCGATATCATGGTAAAAGATATCGTGGAGTGCTTTGACGCTCTGACCGAATTTGCTTCCCATCGAAAAAGAGCGACCATGCTGCAAGGACAGGGATAAAATATGGAGCAAATGGTTTATGAATATTCCGTATCGGACAAATGGTACGAGTGACTATACAAAGATCAACATCCCTGCAGGTCTGCGGCAAGACCGTTCAGCTTGATTCACGAGCATCCCGCAAAAGAATGCTGGCTGCTGATCCACGGTTACAGAGGTTTTCCCGGTGAGTTTGTTCGTCCGGCGGTAAATCTTCTGGGACATTCTATGGGTACCGCTATTGCGGCGATCTTAGGCTGCGGCGATCCTGCGGTAGGGAAAATCATTTATGTCAGCCCGAGTTTTGAAAACCTGCAAATGACACCTGCTTCAAGGGTTGTATTAAAGCTTCTGGCGCCGATTACCCCGAAAGTACGCTGTAAGTGGCATCCAAGCTCGAAATATCATCTGCACTACGAAAATGCACCGTGTGATGAAATGTATTTCGGGACGGAATATTTCCGCTGGTTTTTTACAAAGAAGCTCGGAGAGTATTACCGCATAATGAAGGAGGGCTTAGCATGTGTATCAGCTTATCCTCATGAACATCTTGTAATTTGCCCGCTGCAGGAGGTCATTTCCGTCACGTCGGCAGAGCTATACCGAAAAGCTGTCGAGGAAAGCAAAAATATCGTATACATCGAAAATGCAACACATTGTGTTTTTTTACGATAAGGATCCTTGGGCGGAAGAAAAGGCGGTTGAAGCCGTGATCTCTTTCGCTGTCGGGAATTGACGAGAATGCGGATAGTGAAATTATTTTAGTTGAACCAGCGGTAAACGCTGCGCAAGCGCCGCTTTTACCGCTAAGCGGATTTATGAATCTGCTGCTTTCGCAGCAGATTGAGAGGCCGTTATGTTCAACCTTTCCGTTTTGTATAAAAAACAGAGCCCATCTTCTGATGGACTCTGTTTTTTGGTCCGAGTGACTGGAGTTGA
>JAZRYQ010000309.1:0-4893 GCA_045600805.1 Candidatus Alloscillospira sp.
CCGAAGGTCGTGCCCGCCGGGATATCAAAGCTTACATTCTCGAGAATAACGCGGTCTCCGTAACCGAAGGTGACATTTTTAACGGAAATATCGCGGTCAAGCGGCGGCGTGAGTGCATTTTCCGGGTCTTTTTCCGGCTCTGCGGAAAGGATATCTTCAATGCGCGACAGCGCCACGCCCGTTTTGCTCATTTCGGAAAGCACTCTCCCGAGCTGGCGTACAGGTCCGCCCATCGTCTGCGTATAGCTTATGAAAACGAGCATCGTGCCGAGTGATATCTTTCCGACAGCGGCAAGATACGCGCCGACGGAGACGACTGCAAGAAGCTGAAACGCCGAAACGACATCGCCGATCCCCCAAAAGGCGCTGAGCGTGTAGCCGAGATTTTTCCATTTGTTCGTGTAATAATCGTTTTTTTCGTCAAATGTGTCAAGCTCATAGCGCTCACGGCCGAAAGCACGCACGACGCGCACACCGGTCAGGTTTTCCTGCACTTTTACCATGAGTTCGCCCTCCGCTTCGTCACATTCGCGAAATTTTGAGGAAATGCGCGTGTAAAAAAGCGAAGTGTACAGAAAAATTATCGGCACAAAAACACCGCATACGATCGCCATGACTGTATTTAATGAAAACATCATGAAAAACGCAAGCAGCAGGAGGATCACCGTTCTCACAACGTCAATAAGCTGTTGGGATACAAAACGCTTTGCCGTATCAACATCGGACGTGCAACGCTGGATGATATCGCCTGTCTGGTTTGCCGTGTGCCATGAAAACGGAAGCTGCTGAACATGCGCAAAAAGCGTGTCTCTCATTCGCTGCGTAAAGCCCTCTGCCCCTTTGGCAATCGTTATACGCGATATGTAGTTGAATAAAGCCGAAACAGCCGCACAGAGCAAAACGCCGGCAGTGCAGAAAATAAAGCTTTCGCGCAGCCCGTTTCGCCCGCCGAGAGAATCGACAAGCTTTTGAAGAAATGACGGCAGGACATAGCTTTCCGTGCCGAGCACCGCGTCAACGGTATAGCCGACGACGCGAGGCAGAAGAAAATTAAAAAGAATACTCACGGCAGCCGAAACAACGGCAGCGGCAAACAACGCGCGCGAGCCGCGGGAAAAGCGCCTGAGTGTCCTGTATGCGGAATTGTTTTTCATGATTGCCTCCGATAATTTGTCTTACCCGATTTTATGCTAAATTTAATAATTTGTAAATATTTTTTATATATAATGTGTTATAATCTTTTAATCAGCAGACATTCCGCATCGAATTGATTATACTGGCAGGTGATATTTTTGCTGAAAAAAACGGAGAGACTTGATATGGTCCTGCCGCGCGTTGAAGCCCCGGCGAAGGAAGGGCTTACGGCGGCACAGGCAAGAGAAAGACTTGAAAACGGCTACGGAAATACGCAGACGAAATCCGCGACCAAAACGGTCGGACAGATAATCATAAGTAATGTCTGTACCTATTTTAATCTTATTTTCTGTATACTCGCCGTGTTCATAGCCCTTGTCGGCTCCTATAATGATTTGATGTTTATGCCGATCATCATCATAAACGCGATCATCGGCATAGTGCAGGAGCTTCGTTCAAAGCGCGTGACGGACAGGCTGACGCTTGTGTCTGCGCCGAAGGCGACGCTTGTGAGAGATTCACAGATCATAACCGTGCCGACATGGGAAGCGGTGCGCGATGATATCGCCCTGTTTTCGCCCGGAAATCAGATTTATGCCGACGCCGTCATCATCGACGGGACATGTCAGGTGAATGAATCACTCGTAACGGGCGAGGCGGACGAAATCAGCAAAGTCCCGGGGGATACGCTGTTGTCCGGCAGCTATATCGTGTCCGGAGAATGTGTGACGCGGCTTGAAAAGGTCGGAGCGGATTCGTTTGTCTCAAAGCTCACGGCGGAGGCCAAGAAACGGGGCGGGATGAAGCGCTCTGAAATGCTCAGCTCATTGAATAAGCTCCTGAAGGTGATCGGCGTACTTATCATACCGCTCGGCATTTTCATGTTTTTGCAGCAGACGAGAATTCTCGGAAACACCGTTCGCGGCGGCGTCGTGTCAACAGTCGGGGCGCTTATCGGCATGATACCGGAGGGACTGTTCCTGCTTGTGAGTGTCGCGCTCGTCGTGTCCATCATGCGTCTTGCGGGACAGAAAACGCTTGTGCATGAAATGGGCTGCATCGAAACGCTTGCCAGAGTCGATGTCCTGTGTGTTGACAAGACAGGAACGATCACGGAAAATAAAATGTCCGTTGACGGCGTGACAACGATATCCGACATCAGCGAGGACGAGGCTGTTTCCCTGCTGAGCAGATACACGGCGGCTTTCGGCACGGAAAACGCGACGATGCAGGCATTAAAGGAATATTTCCCGGGTGGAACGAACGTCGGCATTGAAAGTGTGCTCCAGTTTTCTTCCGAGACAAAATACAGCGGCATAAGGCTCACAAACGGAAAAAGCTATATTCTCGGCGCGCCGGAAATGATCATGAGAAGCAATTACGGCGTCATTCAAGACGCGATAGAGCCGTATTCCTCCCAGGGTGTTCGTGTGCTGTTGCTTGCCGAAACAGACGGGGATATGACGGCAAGACCGATTACGGGCAGGATAAAGCCGCTCGCGATTGTACGGCTTTCCAATAAAATAAGATCCGACGCAATAAGGACTTTTGAATTCTTCAGAAAACAGGGCGTAAAGATCCTTGTCATATCCGGCGATAATCCGGTGACGGTCTCAAGCGTTGCCCAGCAGGCGGGCATTGAAAATGCCGACAGATACATAGACGCATCGACGCTGACAACGGAGAGAAAAATCAAGCGCGCCGTCAGCGAGTATACGGTTTTCGGCAGAGTAACGCCGGAAAATAAGAGAAGTCTCGTAAGAGCGCTGAAGCAGGCAGGACATACCGTAGCCATGACGGGCGACGGCGTGAATGATATACTTGCCATGAAGGACGCTGACTGCTCGATAGCCATGGCGTCAGGCTCGGAGGTCGCCTCCCAGGTCGCGCAGATCGTGCTGATGGATTCCAATTTCTCCGCGATGCCGTCAGTCGTCGTGGAGGGCAGAAGAGTTATCAATAATATCGAGCGCTCCGCCTCGCTGTTCCTCGTAAAAAATATATTCTCTTTTATACTTTCGATTTTTACCTTGATTTTTGCCATGACCTATCCGCTTGCGCCGTCACAGCTTTCCCTTGTAAATATGGCGACCATCGGCATCCCGTCGTTTGTTCTTGCGCTTGAATTCAACAAGGACAGAGTGGAGGGGAAATTCCTGAAAAATGTTCTGCTCCGCGCCATGCCGGCAGGACTTACCGATTTTTTGCTGATACTTGCTTTGCTGTTTATCGGCAGAAAGCTTGCAATACCGCAGGAGCAGATGAGCTCCATGGCCATGTTCGTCGTGGCATTTGTAGGCTTTACCATGGTTTATCAGACATGCAAGCCGTTTACGGCTATAAGAACGGCCCTGTTTATCGCTGTTATTGTGTTTTTTGTCGGCGGCGTGCTCATCGTGCCGAATCTGTTTTCCATTACAAAGCTCGAAGGGAAATACTGGCTTATTGAAGCGGGAGCCATGGTAGTCTCACTGCCGATCCATTTCGGACTATGGCAGATAGCGTATTTTCTCGGTGCAAAAAGACCGAAAGAAAAATTCAGCATTTTTACAAAAACGACAAAGCACAGTTGATTTTGAGACGAATATGTGATATTTTGTCAATAACTGAAATAAAGGAGTACAACGAACGTGAGAAAAATCAATGAAGACGCCACGCCGAGCGAAAAAGCAAGAAAGGCGACGCTTGGAATCATCGCGAGACTTGGTGCGTGTGCCTATCTTGCGTATATTATCGTTAAGATGGGAAAGCTCACCTCTGCCGGTGAATCGGGTATGAGTCCGACGCTTTCAATCGTAATTATTGTTGTTCTCGGCCTCGGAGCTCTTTTCCTTATCGCGCTTACGCTCAAGGATTTTGCCATGGGAATAAAAAATCAGGATTACAGTATGCAAAAATACGCTGCTGAGGATCTCCGGGCAAAGGGACTTAAATATAATAAACACGGCGAGCTTGTGCCGCTTGACGACAACAGCGATGAGCTCGAGGAGCTTGAAAGAGAAAGACGCAAAAATGCCGCCGGTGACGGCGATATCGTTGACGAGGATGACGTAGTAGAGGATGACGACGAATACTATTACGAGGAAATCGACGAGGAAGAAGAGGAAGAATAAAATCAATGCGGCGATCATGATCGCCGCATTTCAAATCGTCGGCAAAGCTGCCGCAAAAACAGATCCGGTTTTATTTCTCCGCTTTGCGGGTAAGCTCTGTGAGTCTTTGCCTACAGTCTGAATGCGGCGATTATGATCGCCGCATTTCTGCCATTTCTTACATGGAGATTTTGAATATGTCTGAACTCAGAAAAAATGATGTTTTTGAAACGGCTTGCGAGGGGTATACCTCCGAAGGTGCGGGAGTGTGCCGTATTGACGGCAGAGCAGTATTTGTAAAAGGCGCGCTTATGGGAGAAAAAATCCGCGTAAAAATACTGAAAGTAACAAATACAGCCGTTTACGGAAAACTGGAAGAAATCATAACGCCGTCAGAAGAGCGTATTGAGCCGCCATGCGCCGTGTTTTCAAAATGCGGCGGGTGTGTGCTGCAAAATGCAAGTTATGCAGAGGAATTGCGGTTTAAGAAGAATAAAGTCGATGCGGCGCTTGCGCGTATCGGCGGACTTTCTCTGAAAACCGAGCGGATAAACGGCTCGGAGCGGATAGAAGGATACCGCAACAAGGCGATTTTCGCCGTTGGCGGACAAACCGGCAGCGCTTATTGCGGATTTTTCCGCCGTCATACGCATGATGTTACAAAAGC
>JAZRYQ010000310.1:0-3452 GCA_045600805.1 Candidatus Alloscillospira sp.
GGCGGCGATGTCTGTGTACAGCCTGTCACCGACCATGACGATTTTGGAGTTTGGGATGCCGGTATTTTCCGAGATAATGTCTATCATCCGTCTGTTGGGCTTGCCGATGTATTTCGGCGTTTTACCGGTCGAGGCGGTTAAGAGTGCGCAGATACTACCGCAGTCGGGCAGAACTTCCCCTTTCGGCATCGGACAGACGAGATCGGGGTTTGCCGCGATAAAATCCGCACCGCTCCGGAGAAAATGCACTGCCATGCATAGCTTTTCATATACAAGCTCCGTATCAAATCCAACAACGACCGCGTCAGGGGATGTTTCCGAAAACGCGACGCCGTAAGAGGCAAGCTCAGTCAAAAACGCTTTTGTGCCGACGGGGTAGACGGTCCTGTACCGCGTTTTCAGAAACATCGCCGTCGCCATGCCGGAGGTAAAGACATTTTCTTTTTCGCACGGAAAACCGAGCGATTTGAGCCGCGTGATATAATCCGCCCCCGCGCGCGAGGAATTATTCGTCAGATAAATAAACTGTCTGCCGGTGTCGGCAAGCTTTTTTATAAACTCAACAGCACCGGCGAAAACCTCGTCACCGAGATAAAGCGTTCCGTCCATGTCAAGCAGGAACAGCTTTGCCGAAAGAAGCTTATCCATACGTTATCTCACTTTTGCGTAATATTCGGAGGAATCGTAATAAAGCTCCTCGTATGCCGCGGGGAGAAGCGATTTGTCGGGAATATTCGTAAGTCCCGTCGCGACGACTCTGTGACCGCGCGGAGCGTAATCATCGACAAACGAGCGGATGCAGGCGCGGACATCGGCTTCCGTTTTGGCCTTGGCAATGCCGGGAACATTTACCGTGAGCGAGAGCTTATCGCCGTATTTCGCCGTGAGTTTATCAAGATCGTTTATAGGCTGCGGCGTCCATGCGTCAAGTCCCATTTCGATGAATTCCTCAATGTACTGCTGCGTTAATCCGCAGGAATGGAGCTCAACAAATTTGCCCTTGCTGTGTACAAAATCCCAGATGCGCTTTGTATACGGCATGATGAATTCATCAAACATATCGTTTGAGAAAAAGCCTGATTTCTGCGTGCCCCAATCGTCGCCATAGATGATGAAGTCAATGGGGTCATAATATCTGAAAACGAGGTCAAGCTGACGGCATTTGTAATCGACCATCATGTCATTGAATTCGTGTACCGCCTCCGGCTCTTCACACATGAAAAGCATTGCGTCAGCCATGCCTGCAAGCTCGTGCAGCCTCTCAAAAATTCCTGTCGGGCAGTGATACAAATGGCATCTGTCGGGATCAAATCTGGCTGTCTGGACAGCGGCGTCGGATTCCCAGTCAACGTCTTTGAAATCGGGGATTTTAAGCTGTTCTCTCCATTTTGTGATATCCGTCAGCACCTTGCTGCCGGGCTTCGGCATAAGACCGTGCGTAGTCGGCTCCCAAACCCACTGCTGTCCCCACCAGTCAAGACCGTCCGATTCCCAAAGCGAATGCTCCTGCATGACATCCGGCCAGCAATACTGCGTGTCCGTTATCCATATCGGCATCCAGTATGGTGTTTCGCCTTTCAATACGCGAAGATAGTTTTCTCTCGCGGTCACGGGACGGTCAGACGGGTAAAGCGGTCTCGGCGGCTGCTGCATGATCCACGGGAATGTGCCTTCTCTTTGCCGTGATTTCGGCATTTTTGATGTATCAAGCATAATAATATCTCCTTACAGTTAATCGCCGACAAGGCTTAAAAACCTTGCCGACGATTTTGTTCTTAATACGCAACACCCCAGATGATCATCTTGTCGGCGGGCTTACCGCAGACGGCGCATACATCGTCAACGTGCTCCTGCGCAAACGGGATACAGCGGGATGACATGCCTGCCTGCTCCTTCATTGCCATTTCGCAGGCAAGGTCGCCGCACCACATCGTCTTGATAAAGCCGCCGTTTTCTTCCTGAAGCGCCTTTGCTTCGGCAAGACTGTGAGCGCAGTATGTGTGCTCGTCAAGGTTTTTCTTCGCCTTGTCAAACATTCCCTTGTGAACATCCTTGAGGATCTCGGGGATGCGTGCTTCAAGCCCGTCAAGCGCGACCACGATCTTTTCTCCGTTGTCACGGCGAACGGCGACGCACTGCCCGTTTTCAATATCCTTCGGACCGATCTCAACTCTTACAGGAACGCCCTTCATTTCATACTGTGCAAATTTCCAGCCGGGGCTGTTGTCGGAAAAATCGCCTTTTACGCGCAGACCGGCTGCTTTGAGCCGTGCAACAAGCTCGGAAGCCTTGTCCTCGACGCCTGGCTTGTGCATCGCGATGGGAACGACAACGACCTGAATGGGTGCGATTTCCGGCGGAAGGACAAGACCGCTGTTGTCACCGTGCGTCATGATGATGCCGCCGATGATTCGCGTGGAAAGTCCCCACGAAGTCTGATGCGGGTAGGCAAGCTTATTGTCCTTATCGGAGAACGTGATGTTGAAGGCTTTTGTAAAGCCGTCCCCGAAATAGTGCGAGGTGCCGCTCTGCAATGCTTTATGGTCATGCATCATGCATTCAATCGTGTAAGTGTTCTCGGCGCCGGCGAATTTCTCCTTGTCCGTCTTGTTGCCGCGGATAACGGGCATCGCAAGATAATTTTCACAGAGGTCGGCGTAGACCTCGAGCATCTGCTTTGTTTCCTCGACCGCTTCCTCGGCTGTCGCGTGGATCGTATGACCTTCCTGCCATAAGAATTCTCTGCCGCGCAGGAAAGGACGTGTCGTTTTTTCCCAACGGAGAACACTGCACCACTGGTTATATTTCATCGGCAGATCGCGCCATGAGTGAACAACGTGGCTCCAATGTTCACAGAAAAGCGTTTCGGAGGTCGGACGGACGCAAAGACGCTCGGAAAGCTCTTCACTGCCGCCCATCGTTACCCACGCGCACTCGGGAGCGAAGCCCTCAACATGGTCTTTCTCCTTCTGCAAAAGGGATTCGGGAATGAGCATAGGCATGGAGACATTTTCGTGACCGAGCTCTTTAAATTTCTTGTCCAGTATATTCTGTATATTTTCCCAAATGGCATAACCATACGGACGCATGATAAAAAGACCTTTTACGCCTGAATAATCCACAAGCTCCGCTTTTGTAACAACATCGGTAAACCACTGAGCAAAATCGACCTCCATGTCGGTGATCTGCTCGACTTTTTTGTCCTTGGCCATTTTGTATATCTCCTTTTAATGTTAGTTCTTTAACCATATTATTTTAATAAACTGTTGCGGGAATGTCAAGAAAAAGACGGCGTAAGGTCACCTTAAATTTGTAGGTGTTACAATGATGTGTTACAAAAGATAAAAAAGAGTAGCGAATAGGAAAGACCTGTAGTAAGGTAGAGTTGCTCACACAAAACCGAAAGGCAGGTCACCTATTCGCTATGGAAAAGATAACACAAACAATGCGGT
>JAZRYQ010000311.1:0-9589 GCA_045600805.1 Candidatus Alloscillospira sp.
GAAGCAGAGTATCACTCTTTCGTAATCAAGCTTCAGCGCCATGTCAAGCAATGCCTTGAGCTCACCGGGGTGGTGCGCGTAGTCATCGTAAATTTTCGCGCCGTTGAGATCGCCTTTCAGTTCAAAACGTCTTCCTGCACCGGTAAAACGCTCAAGAGCATCTGCGATGTTTTCGGGCGCAACACCGAGCGTTATCGCGGCGGTTATTGCGGCTATCGCGTTTTTGACGTTGTGTATTCCGGGAATACGAAGCGATATATGAACAAAAAGCTCTTTTTTATAAAAAACATCAAATTCTGAGCCGCTGCCTTCAAAGACTATGTTGCCAGCGTAAATGTCGTTTTCCCTGCCGATACCGAAAGTAACAACCTTGCGGTTGATGCCTGCAAGCGCCTCCATCGTGTTTTTGTCATCACCGTTTGCGATGACGGTACCTGTCTTTTCGGGAACAAGTGAAGCAAATTTGCGGAAAGAATCCTTAATAGCGTCAATGCCGCTGAAAAAGTCAAGATGATCGGCTTCGATATTGAGGATCAGCGCGATCGTCGGTGAAAAGCTGAGAAATGAGTTATAATATTCGCAGGATTCCATAACGATCGTGTCGCCGCCGCCGATGCGGTGTCCCGCTTTTAAAAGAGGGAGTGTGCCGCCTATCATAACAGTCGGATCAATACTTGCATTCATAAAAATATGCGTTATCATAGAGGTGGTGGTGGTTTTGCCGTGAGTACCGGAAACACATACCGCATTCTTATAACCACGCATGATATAACCCCACGCTTCGGCGCGTTCAAATACGGGGATGCTGCGTTTTCTCGCTTCCGCGATCTCTATGTTGTCTTCTCTTGCCGCCGCTGTGCGGACAATGAAATCAGCGCCGTCGATGTTTTCCGGTGCGTGACCGACCTTGACGCTGATACCAAGCGAAATCAGGTGTTCAACGGATTCACTTCTGTTCATATCCGAGCCTGTTACCTGAACACCGAGACCGGCTAAAACCTCTGCAAGCGGCGCCATGGAAACACCGCCGATTCCTATCAGATGACCGTGCTTGCGGCCGTCAATAAATTTTCCAAGTTCAGAAACACTCATGTCTAACTCCCCGTGCAGTAAGCACTATATAAAAATAGCGGTTTCGCGTAGTAGTTTACTCAAAATCAATTTATTATATAGCAATTGCTTATATTTTACAATAGTAATTATATGACGAATTTTTATTTTTTAGTAAAAGGAACGATGTGAAAATGATACATGATCGTATGCCGGAATATGTAGCCGGAGTTTTGTCCGTACTCAACGAAAACGGGTTTGAGGCCTTCTGCGTCGGGGGATGCGTGCGGGACGGTATACTCGGAAAAAAGATACATGATTGGGATATAACCACTTCCGCAAAACCGGATGAGATCGTGAAGCTTTTTCAGAAAACGGTGCTGACGGGCGCAAAGTACGGGACTGTGACTGTCCTTTGCGGGAAAAATCCGGTCGAGGTCACAACATACAGAACAGACGGGAAATATACGGATGAGCGCCACCCTGAAAACGTAGAGTTTACGTCAAAGCTTGAGAATGATCTGAAACGCCGTGATTTTACGATCAACGCAATGGCCCGGGGCTTTGACGGCAAAACCGTTGATATTTTCGGCGGTATGGATGATATAGAGAGAAAAATCATCCGATGTGTCGGAGAGGCTGCCGAAAGATTCTCGGAGGATGCGCTGAGAATCCTTCGCGCACTTCGATTTTCCGCTGTGCTCGGGTTTGAAATCGCACCGGAAACAAGCATGGCTATGGAACGCTGTGCCCCTTTGTGCAGAAGTTTGAGCGGTGAGCGGATAAACAGTGAAATCACAAAAATACTTATGTCCCGTTCACCGGAGCGTGTAACATGGCTGTTTAAACATGGCGCGCTTCCGTTCGATATAGATGAGCTTGCTGCTTGTAAAATGAAAAAACTTCCGAAAAACGCGGATCTGCGGCTTTTTGCGCTCAGCAGAATTTCCGGAGGCATGGAATTTCTCGGCAGAGTGCGGGCAAAGCGTGAGCTTATGAAGTTTTCGGAGCTTGCCGAACGATATAAATGTACGACAGAGGCGGAGGCAAGATATATGATCCACAAGGAGGGGGGAAGAACACTCCGGTTTTTATCGGCAGGCGAATATATTTGCGGAAACATAAATCTTTCGCAGATGCGGAAATTCGGAAAAATCACGGTCGAAAAGCTTTGCGTAACAGGTCACGACATGGCAGCGCTTGGGTACAGCGGACGGAAAACGGGCGAAAAGCTTGATGAACTCACAAAAATCATATCGGAAAACCCGGACAAAAATAACAGGAGCGAGCTTATGAAATATGTAAAGAAAAACAACGTGTCAAATTATGAGATAACAAAGCATGAAACGGCGAAGCTGTTTTTAAAATACGATATGCATGAAATAATCACAAAGCTCAACATTCCGAACGATGCGGATTATCTGTATATAACCATGTTCGGTGTTGATTACAGAGTGTCACGCGCAAGCGGACTTGTCGAAGGTACGCGAAATAAGTTTGCAAACTGCTATGAAGCGGATTATAATGAAGCGATGACGGTTTATGATATTTTAGGTTATTCAAAAACGGGAGCCCATCCGTCCGGTGAGTATATCAATATGCGCAGTCTGTCCTCGATTCAGGGAAGCGGAAAAGGACTCGGTGACGAAATATTCGGTGAAGAAGGCACATTTTTTGACGGAAAAGAGACACAGCTTGCCAAAGCATTGGAAGCGCTCGGAGGAGTAAAGTACGGCAAGGGCGACGTGTCGGCAAAAATCCCCGGTTTTCTCGGACTTGATTTTCTTCTGCAGTTCTGGAGCGGTGATGATGAGTTTGCGCCCGTGTTGCAGGTGTTTACCGATAAAAATATACTTGATTATATGCATTTTGAAACGGTGTGGTATGCCGTGAGCTGCCTTTTAAGGCGAGTAACGGAGGAATTCAATGGAAATATGTAAATACGAAAAAAAGTGCGGCGGCTGTCAGCTTTGGAATATGGACTATGAGCGTCAGCTCCGATTTAAACAGGGACGCGAGATAACACTTCTCGGTAAATTCGGCCATGTCGAACCGATCATCGGAATGGATGACCCGCTTCATTACCGCTGCAAGGTACAGGCGGCGTTCAATCATTCAAACGGACATATAATATCGGGCGTGTATCAGTCGTCGTCGCACCGGATCGTGCCACTCGATGAATGTCTGATAGAAGATGCGGGCGCTGACAGGATCGTCGTCACGATCCGAAAGCTTGCGGAAAAATTTAAACTTCGCGCCTTTGATGACAGAAAAATGACAGGCTTTCTGCGGCATGTATTGATACGAAAAGGATGTTATACAGGGCAGTATATGGTCGTGCTCGTGACAGCGGAAGCGGAATTTCCGTCCAAAAAACAGTTCTTGAAAGAACTGCTGAAGCTTCATCCCGAGATAACGACAGTCGTGCAGAATGTCAATAACCGATATACAAGCCTTGTGCTTGGAGAAAAAAGCACGGTGCTTTACGGGGATGGGTATATTGAAGATACGCTTTGCGGCTGTACGTTCCGGATTTCCCCAAAATCGTTTTATCAGGTAAATCCCCCGATGGCGGAAAAGTTGTATCAGACGGCGATAGAGTATCTGGAGCTTACGGGAAAAGAGCGCGTGATCGACGCGTACTGCGGAACAGGGACGATCGGTATCATCGCCGCAAAGAAGGCAAAGCAGGTGATAGGCACCGAGCTCAATCCCGACGCCGTGCGCGACGCGCGCGAAAACGCTAAAAGAAACGGAATAGAGAATATAGAGTTTGTGAAAGAGGATGCGTCTGACTTTATGCAGGAGCTTTCCGAGGCAGGTGCTGCGGCGGACGCAATCATCATGGACCCGCCGCGCGCAGGCAGCACGGTAAAGTTTATGAAAAGCGCGATCGCCATGAAGCCGAAGCGCATAGTATACGTTTCCTGCAATCCCGAAACACTCGCCCGCGACCTTGACTTTTTTACTCAAAACGGCTATACTTGTAAAAAAATCCAGCCTGTGGACATGTTCGCTTTTACGGAACATGTTGAGACGGTGTGTCTACTGTCACGAACTTAAGTTGAAGGAGTAATCAGAATGATCTCACTATTTAAAAAGAAAAAGAAAACAGAATTATCACTCCAAGAACTAAATATGAATAGACTTTGGGACATATGGGCAAGTGGCGAACTGGAAAGAAGCAACTATGAAGTATACGTTCTCTGTGATTATGAAGCCGGTGTAAACGGAGAAGGACACAGCGGTTTTTTCTTCAACAATGAAAAACATCTATTGGAATATCATGTTGTTTTATCACGATTGCTGCCGCCTAATCTGAATGCAAATTTTGAGAAAGCATTTCAAGCATATGGAACAGATGCAGAAGAAGAAACCTGCGAAATAGCAGATAGCGTTTTCTATGCAAATGAACAGGAATTAATAACAATTCTACAGGAATATGCAAATAAACTGAGGTAATGCGAGTGGGATATGTTCCCGTGTACTGTGGGGGTAGATTTGTTTCCGTGTTGTGTCGACATTTACTGCATCGCCTTACCCCACGTGGAGACGGTAGTTCTCTTGGCTCGAGCATAGATTGAGACGATAGGAATATTGTCAGGGTGGCTTGTGGAGGTGAACTTATTTATGAATACACGGATTGTTGATGAGGAGATTAGGTTAGTACCGTATTATCGGAATGATGATGTTTCGTTAGCTTGGTATCAGGATTTGGATGTCTGCAAGCAAGTTGATAATAGAGATAAGCCGTATGATATAGAGTTGTGTGCTATTACATAGAATACAAAGGCATTTTGGTCGATGATGTTTCCTTGAGAGGCAACGCTGAAATCGCAATTGTGATATGCAAAGCATACCAAAATCAACACATTGGAAGGCGTTGTGTGCATGAGATGATAAAACTTGCCAGGCGAAAAGGCATGAATGCGGTTGTCGCTAATATCTATTCTTTTAATACGCAAAGCCAGAAGATGTTTGAAGCTCTCGGATTCTACAAAACGGACAGCGAATGGTATCAATTTGATTTGCGGTAAAACGAGAAAGACACATCCCAGTTTGCCGGGACGATATTTTCTGTGTACTGTCGACAAGCAATGCCTCGCCTCGTCCCATGTGCCGACGGTATATCCTAAATCGAGACCGGAAAACGATTGCCGGAATGACAAATCAGACTTATTTGGAGAACGCAGATGATTGATTATGAAAAAACAGTCAGAGACTACTGTAAAGAAAATGACATAACAGCATCGCTTTCATATGATATGCCCGCAGGATACGAAACAGCAAACGGAATGTTTGACGTTGTAATCAATACCATATTCATTCATAAGGCAGCTCTTTGCGTACTGCCGGAATATGAACAGTTATTCTACTTGTTTCATGAACTGCGGCATGCTTCGCAATATCTGCATCCTGAGCAGTTCAGCAGCGCGATAAACAGAAGCCGTTTCTATGTGATTATGTTTGACGGTGTCTGCCATAAGCTTATCGGGAATAAATGGTCAGAGTGCAGACTGGACGGGGGCGAAGAATACTTCAGCGACATCTATCTCGGTCAGCCATATGAAGCCGATGCAAATCAATATGCTTATGAAAGCGTTAAGCGACTTTTAGGTGATTCCCCGGAGCTTGACGAACTGTATGCTTTCTGGACGCCGAAAAGAAATATACCCGTTAAGGAATATGAAGATTTGTATTCCGAAATAGACGCTGTATTGGAGAAAAGAAAATGATACAGATGATTTAAACGGTGCGATCTGATAAGCTCGCACCGTTCGTTTGCAGGTTGATTTTTTATATATTCGCTTTTTCAAGTGCGGCTTTGCCGTATGCAAGCGCTTCATCTTCGGTCACAAAGAAAACGATCGCCGCGAGGATGATGCTGATTTCCTGCTCGGGAGCTGTTTTTATCATGACGTCTGTGTCGGTGACAGAGAACATATCAACGGTTTTGACCTCGCAGGAAGCCTTGATATGACCGATAACGCCGCCTTTTTCGTTGACTTTTGCGGCAAATTCGGTAAGACCATCATGAAGCCCGGCTTTGACCTTTTCATAATCGCCGATGACTGTCAGCTTGCCGGAAACGACTTTGGCTTCATCGTGAAGCTTAACGCTTGCCTGTACGACACCGGGAACAAGCGGTTCTTCATGGTGATGTTCGTGCTCGTGGTCATGGCATCCGCAGGTGCAGTTTTCGTCATGCTCATGGTGATGCTCATGTTCGTGGTCGTGATGATGTATATGTTCGCTCATTCGCCGAGTACCCCTTTCCAGACCGCATTGTCAATGCTTCCGAGCGCCGATGCACGGTAAATTTTGCAGCCGTCGTAAAACTCTCGGATATCTTTTTCAACGGAATCGACAACATCGGGTGAAACAAGATCGGTCTTATTAATAATAACGGCATCCGAGCCGATGATCTGTCCTGCAAAGAGATTTTCCATCGGTATGCGCAGTCTTGACCAGCGCGAAGCATCAACCAGTACGCCGATACGCGCGTCGATCTTCATTGCATAGTGCAGATTTTCCTGAATTTTTACGGGGTAGGCAAGACCTGTCGTTTCGACGATCAGCCATTCGGGATCATACTCTGCCATGATTTTATTGGCCGCAGAAACAAGCTCCCCGGAAACGGTACAGCAGGCACATCCGGCAAACAGATTATCGACCTGAAATCCGCCGCCGCGCAGAAAAGCGTCATCAATGCCGACTTCACCGATCTCATTTTCCAGTATCATTACTTTCACGGCTTTATCGGATGTTGCGTTATCGACGATATATCTTGCAAGCTGCATAAGCGATGTTGTTTTGCCGGAGCCTAAAAAGCCGCCGAAAATTAAAACCTTCATAATAACCACCTTTATAATTGGCATTTGTAAACGGAAACGTTGATTTCCGCTTGCAAATACCGATTTTTTAAAATTCACAGACTTGCCCGCAAGGGCAAGTCTCAAATCGTCGACAAAGTGGACTTTGTCGACGAAAAAACTCGCGCTTCATCGCATCGGGCTTTGCCCTCTTTGGTCGGCGCGAGGGCAAGCAAAGCTTGCCTCAGGGTGTTGCCCCAAAAACAGATTCGATTCTATTTCTCCGCTTCGCGGAGTAACTCTGTGAGACTTTATCTACAGTCACAGACTTGCCCGTAAGGGGCAAGTCTGTGCAGAAAATGCTGATTATTTATAGAATTTTGAGCCGAGCTCATCCACTGTCGCAAAGACAACGGCGTTTTTGTGATTGATGACTTCGTCATTCGGATCAGCGCTCATGAAGCCGCCGCACCATGCAAAGCCGCCGCCGGGCGCGAGCAGATTGATTGTGTCGATAACGGACTGACGGATCTCTTCGTCGGTTACGTCGGACTCAAGAAGTCTGCCGTTGCCGTCCCAGCCGCCCATGAAAGCAAGCTTGCCGGTGTACTTTGCCTTGAGTGCTTTGAGGTCATTGCAGGTCTGTGCAGGATCCCACGCTTTGACGCCGATGTTTACCATATCCTCCACAAATGCTTCGCACTTGCCGCAGTTATGGAAGGTTATCGGCAGACCGCGGTCACGACCGAACTTTGCCTGTCTGTCATAATAGGGCAGGAAGAACTCGCGGTACATATCAAGAGAAATAAACGGAGCTTTCCAGGATGCTGTGTCGTCCATGATCGTGATTACGTCGGGCTTTATATAGTCGATGATATTCTCACAGACCGTGCAGTAGAAGTCACAAAGGTATTCCATGAGCGCTTTGACCTCTTCCGGCTCCTCATAAAGCGCCATAAGACCTTCTTCAAAGCCCATAAATGCCATGAGATTCTGGAAATAACCGACATGAAGGTTAAGCGCGAGAACGCTCTTGTCACGGTTAACGCCTGTTTTGGCAACGCTCTTTTTCGCCATGTCTTCCCAGTCAATACCTTCGAGTGAGGGTGCCTTGATGACATCGCGCCATTTTGTGATATCGTCAAGTATATAATCCCATGTTTTGGGAATGAGAGCACCGGCTGTTTCCTTGCTTGTGATGTATTCAACACCCCAGTGATCTTTTCCGCCGCCTCTGTCACGATGTTCGCAAAGAATGCTCGGCTCAACCATAACATTGCACGGGTCAAGGTCAGAGCCCGGCATTTTGCCGAATGTGTATCTCGGAATCCATTCCGGGATCTCGCCGTTGAGAACTCTCAAATAGTTTTCTTTTTCGGTAAGCATTTTTATCACTCCTGATATGTATTACTGCAGTACGCATTTTACAGTTGAGAATATTATAATTGATAATCTATGGAATTTCAAGACAAATTAAATCCTTATGTGCGAAAATACATTAAAATTATTATGCATTTTTGTATTGACATTTTGATTTCACGCGCGTATAATAAATGAGCAAAACAAAGCAGAGCGTTTCCGTTCTCACCCGCCCGAAGCTCGCGGCGAGGTCAAAGATTGATTTTCGGGTTTACCCGGTCTTTGTGTTCGGATGCTGCTTTGCATCCGTTTTATTTTTGGATTTTTTGTCGGAGGTGTTTTTATATCGCTAACTTAGCTCACGAAATTAACGAGGATATCCGTGACAGTGAGATTCGTCTTATCGGAGAAGACGGTGCTCAGCTCGGTATCATGTCCGCTGAAGAAGCTCTTAAGATCGCTGATGAACAGGCTCTTGATCTTGTGAAGATCGCGCCGAATTCCGTGCCGCCCGTGTGCAGGATCATGGATTACGGCAAGTATCGCTTCGAGCAGGCAAAACGCGAAAAAGACGCAAAACGTAATCAGCATGTTGTTGAAATCAAAGAGATCCGTATGTCTCCAAGCATCGGAGAAAACGATTTTAATGTTAAGCTGAAAAACGCCGTCAAGTTCTTGAACGACGGAGACAGAGTAAAGGTCGGAGTGCGTTTTAAAGGACGTGAAATGGCTCACACCGAAATAGGTGAGGAGCTGCTTCGTAAATTTGCAGAGGGCTGCGCGGATGTCGCAGTGATGGACAAAAATCCGAAGCTTGAGGGAAGAAACATGGCAATGTTCCTCTCTCCGAAACCCGCAGGCAAATAATAGCTATCAGCAACAAATATATGGAAGGAGTACACCAGCTATGCCCAAAATCAAAACCCACAGCGGTGCAAAAAAGAGATTCAATCTCACAAAGAACGGAAAGGTAAAGCGCGCTCACGCTTTCAAAAGCCATATCCTTAACAAGAAGACAACAAAGCGTAAAAGAAACCTCCGCAAGGGAACATACGCAGATGTTACGAACACAGCAGCGATTAAGCGCATGATTCTGTACAAATAAGAGGGAGGTTATAAAAAATGGCAAGAGTTAAAGGCGCAATGATGACGCGCAAAAGAAGAAATAAAATACTCAAAGCAGCTAAGGGCTACTGGGGAAGCAAATCCACACATTACAAGATGGCCAATCAGGCTGTTATGAAATCCCTCAAGTATGCATATATCGGACGTAAACTCAAAAAACGCGATTTCCGTAAGCTTTGGATCGCCCGCATCAATGCGGCCGCAAAAGCAAACGGCTTGAATTATTCCCGTTTCATGTACGG
>JAZRYQ010000312.1:0-8084 GCA_045600805.1 Candidatus Alloscillospira sp.
TTTTTAAGTGAAACACACGCACATTTAACGCCGTATGTTCCCGGCGAACAGCCGAGGAATATGCAGTATGTTAAGTTGAATACAAATGAGTCGCCGTTCCCGCCGTCGGATACAGCCCTGAAATACATTGCAGCGTGCGCAGAAAGGCTGAATCTGTATTCAGATCCGACTTGTAAAGAACTGACCGAAGCAATAGCAGCACTCTACGATGTAAAGCCGCAAAACGTGATCATGACAAACGGCTCGGATGAAATTCTGAATTTCGCGTTCATGGCATTCTGCGATACAACGCACGGCGCGGCATTTCCGGATATAACCTACGGGTTTTATCCCGTTTATGCTGATTTATACAATATACCGACAGAGGTGATCCCGCTTCTTAATGATTTTTCGATAGATACAGAAAAATTCAAAGGCATCGGGAAAACGGTTTTTATAGCAAATCCCAATGCACCGACGGGAATTTTTCTTGACAATTCCGAAATTGAAGATATCCTGAAATCAAATCCCAATCATATCGTCGTCATTGACGAGGCGTATATAGATTTCGGCGGAACAACGTGTATTCCGCTGATCGAAAAATACGATAATCTTCTTGTTACGCAGACGTTTTCAAAGTCACGCTCTCTTGCCGGAGGACGCCTCGGCTTCGGCGTTGCGTCGGAAGCCGTGATACGCGATTTAAATACGATACGAAATTCCACAAATCCGTATAACGTAAATTCCCTGACGGGCGCGGCAGGACTCGGCGCGCTTTCGGATGTCAGATATATGCAGGAAAATTGCCGCACAATAATCGAAAATCGGGAATACCTGTCAGAAAAACTGAAGGTACTCGGCTTTACGCTTACGGATTCAAAAGCAAACTTCGTTTTTGCACAACATGATAAAATCCCGGGTGAAGAGCTTTATCTGCGCCTGAAGGAAAAGGGTGTGCTTGTCCGTCATTTCGATAAACCGAAAATTGCAAATTATAACAGGATCACGGTCGGCACACGCGAGCAATGCGATATTTTACTTGATAAAATTTCCGAAATTATGGAGAGAAGCCTATGAGAAACGCAGAAATTAAAAGAAAAACAGCGGAAACGGATGTTTATCTTGCTCTTGAGCTTGACGGTGAGGGAATTGCCGATATTCAGACAGGCGTCGGTTTTTTAGACCATATGCTGACACTTTTTGCCCGTCACGGCGGATTTGATCTGACAGTAAAATGTACAGGGGACACGTATGTTGACGATCATCATTCCGTTGAAGATATCGGCATCTGTCTCGGACTTGCGTTTGCTTCGGCGCTCGGTGATAAACGCGGTATTACAAGATACGGCGATATGATTTTGCCGATGGATGAAGCGCTTATCATGACGGCCGTCGATTTATCGGGGCGCGCTTATCTTGCCTTCGACCTTGCGGTTTCGGCTCAGAAGGTAGGAACATTTGATGTTGAGCTTGTCGAAGAATTCTGGAATGCTTTTGTGCGCCATGCGCTGTGCTCGCTGCACATTCGCAAGCTTGCAGGATTTAATACGCATCATATCATAGAGGGTGCGTTTAAATCAGCCGCAAGAGCTCTGAAAAAAGCCGTTTCGATCGACATCAGCGCGCAGAATGTCATCCCTTCCACGAAGGGAGTGCTTTAAATGCTTGTCATAGTCGATTACGGTGTAGGCAATCTTTTTTCCTTAAAATGCTCCTTTGCAAAAATCAACGCCGATGTTGTTTTTTCGGGTGACAAAGATCTGATCGAAAATGCCGATAAGATAATCCTGCCCGGAGTCGGGGCGTTCGCTGAAGCCTCCAAGAAGCTCAAAGCCTCGGGGCTCGGCGATGTTATTATCGAACGCGCCAAAAAAGGCGTTCCGCTTATGGGCGTATGTCTCGGTATGCAGCTTTTGTTCGACAGAAGCTTTGAATTCGGCGTCAATGAAGGACTCGGACTTATCTCCGGCGATGTCGTGCCGATGGCGGGCCAGCTTCCGCCGGAGCTGAAGATACCGCATATCGGCTGGAACAGACTTGAGCTTTGTAATTCTGACAGCCCGATATTCAAATACATCAAAAACGGCGATTACGTTTATTTTGTCCATTCATATTATGCGCAGACGGAAAAAAACGTGATTGCCTATACGGATTACGGAATGAAAATCACGGCCGCGGCTTCAAACGGGAATGTTTTCGGATGCCAGTTTCATCCCGAAAAAAGCGGCAGGGTAGGACTTGATATTCTTCGCGCATTCTGCGAATTATAACGGAGTGACAGTATGACCATTTTTCCAGCAATTGATTTATTTTCCGGCAAGGCCGTCAGATTATATAAAGGCGATTATGCACAGATGACGGTTTATTCCGAAACACCGGAGAAGCTTGCGATTGATTTTTACGAAAAAGGTGCCAAGGCGATCCATATCGTGGATCTCGAAGGAGCCAAAACAGGGCTTACACCAAATATCGGGACGGTCAAAAAAATCGTAAACGCCGCGCCGCTCTTTTCCGAAATCGGCGGCGGTATACGTTCCATGGATGTCATTGAGAAGTATTTTTCCATCGGTGTTGACAGAGCGATTCTCGGGACTGCCGCCGTAAAAGACAGAGCCTTTTTAGAATGTGCCGCCGCAGAATACGGGGAAAAAATCGCCGTCGGCGTTGATGTGCGCGACGGGGTTGTATCGATTCACGGCTGGACGGAGAGCTCAGAGCTTGAAGCGTTTGCATTCTGCCGGGATCTGCAGAAGCTCGGGATCAAAACAATAATCTGCACCGATATTTCAAAAGACGGGGCAATGAACGGAACGAACCATGAGTTGTATAAAAAGCTTTCGGAACTTTTGAGCATCCGGATCGTTGCGTCCGGCGGCGTGTCAAGCCTTGACGATGTGAAAAAACTCAGAGAGCTTGACCTGTACGGCGCGATAATCGGCAAGGCGTATTATACGGGAGCTGTTGACCTTGCTTCGGCAATTGAGGTGGCAAAATGATAACAAAAAGAATTATCCCTTGCCTGGACGTAAAAGACGGCAAAGTAGTCAAGGGTGTGAACTTTTCGGGACTTGATGATATTTCTTCTCCGATAGAGCTTGCGGAGTTTTATTCGGAAAACGGTGCCGATGAGCTTGTGTTTTATGATATTACGGCATCCAGTGATAACAGAAGCATATTTACGGACATTCTGAAAAAAACCGCCGAAAATGTGTTTATTCCGCTGACAGTCGGCGGCGGCATCAATTCACTTGCGGATTTTGACAGAGTTTTGAAATGCGGTGCGGACAAGGTAAGCGTAAATTCCGGCGCTGTAAAAAATCCGCAGCTTATTTACGACGCGGCAAAGCTTTACGGCAGCCAGTGCGTGGTAATATCGAGCGATGTCAAGCGCGTCAACGGAAAATTCCATGTTTTTGTAAAGGGCGGCAGAGAAGATACGGGAATCGACGCTGTAGAATGGATAAACCGCGCATCAGATCTCGGCGCCGGGGAGATCGTTTTAAATTCGATTGATACAGACGGTGTTAAAAACGGTTTTGATATTGAAATGCTGCGCGCTGTTTGCGGAAAATCGACAGTACCGGTAATTGCCTCCGGCGGAGCTGGCTGCATTGAAGATTTTATTACGCTGTTTAAAGAAATACCGACTGCCGATGCCGGACTTGCTGCTTCGATTTTCCATTATAAGCAGGTTAATATCGCAGATTTGAAAAACGCGCTTGACGCTGCGGGAATATGCGTCAGAATGTGATTGGGTGATGAAAATGAACGAAAAGCTGAAATTTGATGAAAACGGACTGATACCGGCAATCGTTGTCGATGCCGATACAAATAAAGTGCTTACGCTTGCTTATATGAACAAAGAAAGCCTTGCGATATCTCTTGAAAAGAAGCTTACCTGTTTTTGGAGCCGTTCACGGCAAGAGCTGTGGCTGAAAGGGGAAACGAGCGGCAATTATCAGCATATCGTTTCGATAACCGCGGACTGTGATTTTGACGCGCTTGTCGTCAAAGTGAAACCGGACGGTCCCGCCTGCCATATGGGAACGACCTCCTGCTTTACAAACAAAGTTTTTTCCGACAGTGAGAATGATTTTTCGCTCGATGCGTTGTATGAGCTTATCAAAGGCAGAAAGACAACAAAAATAGAAGGCTCGTATACAACCTATCTGTTTGAAAAGGGAATAGACAAAATTCTCAAAAAAGTCGGTGAAGAATCAACGGAAGTCATCATCGCTGCGAAAGCGGAGGACAAAAAAGAAACGATTTATGAGATCGCCGACCTTTGCTACCACGTGATGGTGCTTATGGTCGAAGCGGGCATTTCCAATGATGATATCATCAAAGAGCTCGCTTCAAGACATGTAATAGACCACAAGGTCAAACAGGAAAAAATGACAAAGTGAAATATTCTTTCTATGAAAAATCGGTGCAGCAGCACCGATTTTTCATAAGGTGTTTTACGGCGGCAAAGCTGCCCTAAAAACAAATCCGGTTTCATTCCTCTGCGGCAGACGTTTTTATATGCCGAATTCCGACAATAGCTTTGCAATTCCATTTACATCGTAATTCTGTATATTATCAATTATCGTTATATCCATCGCCTCGGCCCGTGAGAAGAAAGCGGGATTATTCTGCTGCTTTCCGAGCGTTGTGCCGATGAGATATTTTTTAACATTTCTGCCTCCGAAGTGCCGCGCAACGGTGTTCAGCTTATAAAGCTCTTCGTCATCGACTGAGCCGTTTTTGCAGGAAATAAAGATCGGTGTCAATCCACGGACTAAAGTCACGTCAATCTCATTGTACGGCTCATAAGCGTTACTTTTTGAATCGTTCTGCCATTTGATTTTTACGCCGTTTGCGCGCGATGAAAACGCAGGTATAATTCCGGCGGCCGTGTAAACGGCAAGCTCCAGGGACAGACCGGCAACAGTCAGTATTTTTCGCAGGATCACATTTTTAAATGAAAATGTGATGCTCTCTTTTTCCCGGCGATAATCAAGGATAAGCTTTTCAGCGCTGAGCAAATCAAAAAGATGATAGAATTCAGACTCCTTCAGACTATCGGGAAATGCACTGCATGAACAGAAAAAATCAAGGGCATTCGGAGGCATTTCCCGCGTAAGTAATGCAAGTGCCATACAAAACTTGTTCCATATATCGGAATTATCTCTGCAAATGTTCCAGACTGCGGAAATGTCTGCAAATTCCGAGGCATCTTCGTTATGAAAGGATAGGTCGGAGATCGTACCCGAGCGCAGCGTGACAAAATCATAAATATCAAGCTTAGCTTCAAAATCAAGCGCGTGTTTTATTCCGTCTCCGTCGCAGTCATAAACCTTTCCCGTTCTCCTGTTGTAGATAAACATGTCGGTATTTTTGCCGAGTGATTTCATTTTTTCAAACACTCTTCCGGCGGCAACAAGGCATAAGTCGCTGCCGCCGGTCAGGTTTATGCAGCAGTCGTCGTATGAATAAAGCAGCATTTCAAGCTTTGACGTAATATCGGAAAGAGAATTTTTGTTTACGCTTACATATTCGGTTTCCGTTTTCAGCTTATGCGCCTGAATGATCGTTTCGATTGCTTTAACGCTGTGCTTCATAACCGAGCCCTCTCCGAGAAATATCACTTTGTCGGGAGAATTGGCAAGCAGAGCGGCAATATTGTTTATCGGATTGTCGTCAAACAGTTCAATTATCGTCATTTTTGCGTTCCCTGTATTCCTTTATGATGTTGTCTACCACGTATCCTGCGTTCAGTACAAATGCCTCTTCCGGCTGAATGTCGCGCTGCTCATCTGCAAAGAAAAGGTCAACAACGACCTTTATCAGCGCGTCTTTGTCGCTGCCTTTCTCAATTGCCGATGTGACGGAATCCCACAAAAGGTCACAGCATTGCACGGCATATTCGAGAAATTCCCGACATTTTGTGCTGTGGATAAAGCCGAAGTGGGGAATGAGCATATGCTGAATGTCCATTTTCCGCGCTTTTTGCAGAGAGTCCGCGCCGATTTTGTGTCCGATAAGAAATGTGGTCGCAATGTTTTCCCCGCCGGCATAAACGCCGAGCGTTTCGGAGGAAAGCAGCGTTTTTGTTTCTTCAAAATAATATCCCGCCGAGCATCTTGTATGACCGGGGAAGCTGATAAGGCGGAACGGAATTCCGTTCATGTCATAGAAATCGCCGTCTTCAATCGCAACATCAACATGCAGAGAATCAAACAGGTCTTCTTTGGATGCTATTCCGAATTCGCGGGAGGCGACGCTGTCTAAATGACGCATTGTCGCGATTGCACTGGGCTTTGTAAATACTGAGGCGGTTTTGCCCGTTGCGATGACCTTTAGCTCCGGCCAGCGTTTTTTACACCACGCCGCGCCGGGCGCATGGTCATAATGCGAATGGCTGAGCAAAATATAATCAAGTGTTTCTCCCTTCAGCTCTCTTTCAAGATTGGCAACAAGTCCGTCTCCGCCGCACCCGAGCCCTGCATCGAACAGAATGTTGCATCTGTCTGCTTTTAATAAAAAAGCATCGCTGCCCGTCGCAGCACCGACGTTGCAGGCATATGTAAACGGTGTTCCGCAAGTGTCAAAATCCGGTATAAATCTGTGTTTCATGATCGCGCCTCCGAGGTATTAATTTTTTCCAGTATATCATACATAAACTGTAAATTTCAACTTCTGTATATTATGAAATACTCCGCTTGATTAATTATATTTCTTTGTTATAATGAAGCAAAAGGAGTGATGCCTTATGGAAAAAACGCACAATCTGTCGGAGGGCAATATTTTCAAAGGATTGATCATGTTTTCGATCCCGGTCATACTTGCTCTTCTTTTGCAGGCAATGTACAGTGCAGTGGATATGGTCGTTGTCGGCCGTTTTGCTAAGACTGTTGATGTTTCCGCTGTTGCGACAGGCGGGATGATCATGCAGGTCGTCACGCATGTCATCACGGGACTTGCTATGGGTATTACCGTTATGGTCGGGCAGAAAATCGGAGAGAATAAACCCGATGAAGCGGGAAAAGTCATCGGCTCCGGCATATGTCTGTTCGTTGTATTTGCGGCAATGCTCACAGCGTTTATGGCGATCGGCTCAAAAATGCTTGCCGGCATCATGCATGCACCCGAGGAGGCCATGAAGCAGACAACGCAGTATATCCTTATTTGCGGTATCGGCTCATTATTTATCGTTGCCTATAATCTTCTCGGCAGTATCTTCCGCGGCCTCGGTGATTCCAAAACACCACTTGTTGCCGTTGCTATTGCCTGTGTATTGAATATTTTCGGTGATTTACTGTTTGTTGCCGTATTTAACATGGGTGCTGCCGGTGCCGCGCTTGCTACGGTCATTGCGCAGGCGTTCAGCGTATTTCTTTCTTTTATCATGATAAAAAGAAAACAGCTTCCGTTTTCATTCAACAGAAGCTATCTTAGATTTGATAAAGAGCTTATCGGAAAAGAACTGAAGCTTGGTATTCCGGTTGCGCTTCAGGAATTCCTCACGGGATTTTCTCTGCTCATTTTGCAGACGATCGTGAACGGCATCGGCGTTGATTCGTCCGCGGCTGTCGGCGTGGGAGAAAAAGTATGCGTTTTCATCATGCTCATCCCTATGGCGTTTATCCAGTCCATGAGCGCGTTCGTTGCGCAGAATATCGGCGCGAAAAGACCTGACAGAGCAAATAAAGCGCTCGGCTGCGGTATACTGATATCAATAATCGTGGGCGTTGTTACGGGATATCTGTCATTTTTCCACGGCGATCTGCTCGCAAAAATATTTGACAATGATATCAGCGTAATAACGAACGCCCACGATTATTTAAAGGCTTACGGGATCGACTGCCTTTTAACACCGATCGTTTTCTGCTTCCTCGGCTATTACAACGGGTACGGAAAAACGCTGTTTGTCATGCTGCAAAGCCTTTGTACGGCATTTTTGGTAAAGATACCGGACATGAATTTCGTCAGCAAAACAACGTCGTCGCTGTTTAAGATCGGCCTCGGAATACCGACCTCATCAGCCGTTCAGATCGTGATCTGCCTTGTGATGTTTGCAATTATGGAGAAGAAAAGAAAGGTGACGCTTTAAGCCTCATCTG
>JAZRYQ010000313.1:0-15996 GCA_045600805.1 Candidatus Alloscillospira sp.
TCCTTTGAGGATTTCAAAAAACAACTCGCTGTCAGAGAACGTTCATACAATCATTTCCCCATGCGTCCACTCAACTGGCAAAAGCCTGCTCAAGTCCTTTCCAACTTTCCTAATGTGTAACACATCATTGACAAACCTACAAAATATTTTTGAATGTCATTGAAAATATGTATAGACAAATGATGATATGTGTATTAAAATAATCCTATCGGAAACAGGAAAAATGTTTTCGGGCAGAGTAGAGGCTTTAGCGTAAAGTGCCGCTTGGACGGGGAATTTGTCAGGCGGACGAAGGCACCGCCACGGTTAAAGCCATCGTATCCCGCTGCCGCATACCGGAGAAGCACCTCCTCTATGTGGCTACGCCGTAGGCAAACGGTGTTTGCCTGCACATGAAGGAGGATTTTTTATGTCTGAAAGAATCAGAAAATTTTTCACACCGCGAAAAATGTGCGCAATGGCAATGCTGATCGCGCTTCAGATCGTCCTGGCCCGCTTCGTCGGCTGGCAGATATCCGAAGGTCTGAGAATAAGCTTTGAAACGATACCGATCCTTATCGGCGGACTGTGGCTCGGGCCTGTCGCCGGTGTTCTGATTGCGTGGATAAGCGATATTCTCGGCACGGTGCTGTCTGGCTACGGAGTTTATTTTTTGCCGCTTTCCATCACCCCGATCTTAAACGGCGTTCTCCCCTGGCTCATTTTCCACTTCATCTGGAAAGATAACGTAAATCCCCTGAAGTGCATCATCACGATAATCCTTTCCGAGCTTATCGCAAGCTTTGTCTGCGGTACATACGCGCTGACGTGGTACTACAAGCTGTTTGTTCCGTCAAAAGTCACCACGTTCTGGCTTTTGACTCTCACAAGACTTCCGAAGCTTCTGACGCTTGCGTGTGACACGGCACTTGTAACGCTGCTTCATTTCTCGGCATATAAGCGGGCAATCAAACCTATGCTCGATAAAAAATAACTTCAATTTGAATTAACTCTTGGAGGCGCTTTCCTTGTCATATCAGTCAACATTAGATTACATCAACAATCCGAACTGGCAGCGCAGCAAGCTTGGCTTAGAGCGAATTACCGAGCTGCTTGAAAAAATGGGCAATCCCGAAAAAAAGCTCCGCTTCATCCACATCGGCGGCACAAACGGCAAAGGAAGCACGGCAGCGTGCTGTGCGGCCGTGCTGCAGGAAGCAGGCTACAAAACCGGTCTTTACACTTCGCCGTACATTAACAAATTTAACGAACGTATGCAGGTAAACGGTGAAATGATTTCAGACGAAGAGCTGGAATCACTCGTCGATATGATACGCCCTATCGCTGACGCAATGGACGATATGCCGACAGAATTTGAGGTCATCACTGCCGTTGCGATGCAGTATTTTCTGTACCATAAATGTGACATCGTTGTTTTGGAGGTCGGTCTCGGCGGCGAGTTTGACGCGACAAATACAATAGAGCCGCCGGAATGTGCCGTTTTAACGGCGATCGGTCTTGACCACACGGAAATTCTCGGTGACACACTTGAAAAAATAGCGACGACAAAATCCGGCATCATCAAAAGCGGCTGCCTTGTTGCCTCCTATCCTGCCGGTGAGGAAGTCACAAACGCGATCAAAAAGCGCTGTGACGCAGTAAACGCCGAGTTCCACATGGTCGATTTATCAAAGCTCAAAGTAATCTCCGTTGAGCTGGAGGGCTGCACATTTGACTATGACGGACTTGAAAATGTGTTTATCCCGCTTGCGGGAAGCTATCAGCCGTTCAACGCATCGCTTGCCATCACTGTTCTGAGGCTGATACGCAAAAAGGGCTGGAAGGTATCCGACGAGAATATCAAGAACGGTCTTGCAAAAGTCAAGTGGCCGGGACGTTTTGAAATTCTGCACAGAGAGCCGATCTTTATTCTTGATGGTGCGCACAACCCGCACGGGATCAACGCGACGGTGAAAAGCCTCGTTTCTCACTTTGGGGACAGGAAGCTCACCTTTGTCATCGGTGTCATGGCAGATAAAGACGTTCAGCACATGGCGGCAAAAATCGCGCCGCTCGCGGATGTTTTCTACACGGCAAAGCCGCACAACCCGCGTGCCATGGACGCGGAAGCGCTTGCAGAACTGCTTAGGTCTCACGGAGCAGATGCAATCGCAAATCCGGATATACAGACGGCTGTTGACAATGCCATAAACCACGCAGGTCCCTCCGGCGTCGTCATTGCGCTCGGTTCGCTTTACTTCTCTTTCGATGTGCGCAATGCCGTAAAAAAGCATTTTGGAGAACTGTCTGTCTGAGAATAGAGTTGACGGACAGAGCCTTGTGCATAAAATGAATGGTTCTATATCAAATGACCTGCTCCGGTTCAAAATAGTTTTCTTAACGGTTGTGGTATAATTTCAATGTTATCGGAAATGTACACATGACATTGTAATTTGAAGGAGAGAATATATGAGCAAATGGAGTATTGACGGCTGGGAAAAATTCACTATTTTTGACAAAGTGCTCTTCTTTTTGGAAATAATGATTGCAGTTATTGGTTTGATTTCATTTGTGATACAGTTAACCGGAATGGCAGAAACATATAATATATTTATGCCAATGTTCATCTGTTTTTGTCTGATAAATGCGCGACTGGATTATGTTAGGAAGAATGCGTTTAATAAGGATTTAGCTTGTGCCGGAATCATGGCTGTAGGTTATATCATAGGGTTGTTTCTATGATTGAAGAGTATTGATAAATAAGAAACGCACACCGCCCTTTGTTATTTACAAAGGGCGGTGAATCGTTAATTATGTTCTGTTATGCTTATCAGGTTTTCGTTTTTAAATCTGCTGCGGTAATAAATCACGCAAGCAATCGCCGAGGCAAGCGAAGCAAGCGGGCCGCCGATCCCGACATGGAATATCGTCGCGTTCGGGATAAGTACTTTGAAAAGTATGGAAGCGGGTATCCTTACCAAAAATGCGGCAAGCGCCTCCTGAAGCATTGCAAACAACGTCTTTCCGCAGCCGTTGAAGAATCCGTTGAAGCAAAATACGAACGGTACTATGAGGCAGTCCCATGAATACGGATAGAGATACCGCACACTTTCTCTTATGACATCCGGGTCCTTGGTAAGTATCCTTACTATCGCCTCCGGCCATATTGATACGACGGCGACAAAAATCACCGATATTCCGAGCGCAATGAATATCCCGTACCAGAGGGTTCGCTTTGCCCTTTCCGGCTGCTTTGCGCCTATGTTCTGCGCCGTTATTGCCGACACAGCCGACTGCATGGACATGGGGACGATCATGCACAGGCCGATGATCGTTCCGACGATGCTGTTCGCCGCGGAAACATACACACCCATTGAATTTATAATGGCTCCGACGATCATAAAAGATAAGTTGTTCAGCGTGCTTTGAAGGGATATCGGTATACCGACCTTCAGTATTTCACCGACCATTTTCTTTTTTGGAATGATATCCGATGCGTGAAACGCAAACGGAAGGCCCTTGACCTTGATGTAAATCAGCGAGAGAATAAAGCTCACTCCCTGCGCCGTTACCGTGGCAAGGGCTGCTCCGGCAGCAGACATTTTAAGGATTCCGACACAGATATAGTCAAGTATGATATTCAGTACACTGGAGATAACAATAAACCAAAACGGTGCCTTAGAATCGCCGAGGCTTCTCAGGACAGAGCTTACAACGTTGTAACCCATAACGAACGTAAGTCCGCATATGCACACATGCAGATAGTCAAGCGCTTCCTCAACAGCCTCCGGCGGAACCTGCATGATTTTTATGATCCATCTTCCGAGCAGCGACAGAATAAGCGTTGTGATAATAACCGCTATCGCTGACAGAGAAATGATATTGCCCGTTGCCGAAGCGGAGCGTTTATCATCCTTTGCGCCGACTGCCTGCCCGAGAATGATCGTTCCGCCCATGGCAATACCCAGAAAGATGTATGTCACGACGGCATTTATCATAAGGCCCTGCGAAACGCCGGCAACGGCACCCGCAGTCGCAAATTTTCCTATAAAGAAAACATCGACCGAGGAGTATGCCATCTGCATGAAGCCGGAGAGAAGAAACGGTATGGCAAACTGAATAAGAACTTTCAGTTCATTTCCGTCAGATAATGATCTGTAATTTGTTTTTTTCATCCGATATCCCCAAACAATAATATTTCTTATACAAATAAAGCCGCTGATTGGGCGGCTTTATTCATGTCATTTTTCAGATCCCGTAGCTCTTTACGAAGCAGTCAAATCTTTTTCTCATTTTTTCAAACTCTTCTGCCGTTGCCTGCTCCGGTCTGAATTTCTTTAATGCCTGCCAATCCTGCAGGAGCGCATACCAGCGGGTGATACCGCCGATATCATACATCTTTGCATCCTCGAGGACTTCAAACTGTCTCGGAGCATACTTGGGTATCTTAACAAGACAGTCTTTTTCAGCGACGAATTCTTCATCATATACTCTGAACTTGATTTTGCCCTCTGTCACATAGAACAGATCCTGTACGACGGGATAAGCATCCCACTCGGCATGGAAGCCCTTCTGCATTTCCGCAAGCCAAAGCTCCTTTTTACCGCCGTTTTCCCATCTTGCGGTTATCATTTTCAGAACAGCGCCGTCAATATCAAACTTTGCCATCGGTCTGTTCGGGTCCTTAACAGCGGAAACCTGCTCGACCGGCACCTCCTCATAGTCTGCTATACCGCGCATATGGAGGTCGATATTGCTGCAAAGCAAGGAGAAAAACTCGGGGTCCTTTTTGGCGTCGGGATAGTGCTCTTCAAGTGTTGAGGTTGCCAGAGAATCGTCTGCACAGTTCCAGTCGTGGAATGTTCCGCGGAACTGAACGTCTCCGTTGAATATGAAGCTGTGCGCCTCATACGGCTGCATGTGGATGATTTTTCCGGCGTCAACGCGCGTTTTCTTTCCGTCAATGTAGAAATCCATGGATGCGGACTCTACAAAGAAGGTCTCATAGCCTGCATGATGCTCATGCGCCATAACATAATCACCGATAAGCTCCGTCTTTTTCATTACGGAATCGGTAAAGCAGTATCTTCTGTCCATGCCTTCGGGCATTACGATCGTGCGCTGGTCTTCCGATACGGTACCGTCGGAATAATATCCGTGCGTCGGGAACAGCCAGTTTGATTCATCCGTTATTTTTATCAAATACTTCATAATATCACTCCTTTTTGTTAATTCCGGTTAATTGCAGAAATACTTTCTTGATTCGACATACAGCATCTCGGCGCTGCGGTCAGGCGCAAACCATGTGCTTGCCTGTGCCTTCGGATACTTGTCAATGAACTCATTGATCTTATCCGTCATTTCTTCGTCGGACATGCTCTCGTTGACATAATCCTTGAGCGGAATAGTAATCGCGATCTCATCAGCGCACTCCTTGTAAATGCGGTCATAATCGTTCATGAACTGCGGCTGCCAGAGGTCAACGCCTGCTTCGAGCATGATCGGAACAAGGATCTCGTTTTTACCGCAGGAATGCATCTCAAAGAAGCATCCGTTTCTGTGAGCACTGTCTACCACTCTCTTGAGATACGGGAGGATCATTTCGCTTACCGTGTCCGGTGAGAAGAACGGTGCTCTCTGGCTGCCCCAATCATCATGGAACTGGATCATCTGACAGTTAAAATACTTTTTATAAAGCGTGATATACTCGTCATACATATCGGCAAGCTTGTCAAAAAGTCTGTGAACGCCCTCTTTTTCATCATCGTCAACAAGCGCCATAAGCGCGTTTGACATATCCATAAAGGAAATAAGTCTCTCAAAAAGTCCGTTCAGGATGGATACCGTGAGGGTTTTGCGCTCGCTGCCATACGTTTTGTTGCGCTCGGCAATCGTTTCCCAGTCAATGATATTCTCAAGCTTCGGGAAGGTTATGTATTTTTCCCATTCGGTGATATCGGGGATTTTCGGATTTCCGCCGCGCACCATGGAGCCGCCGACAGAGGGAACGTACTCCCACTCAACGCCGAACATATCCGGTCCGCCTACATGCTGCATATCCATCGGCTTTTTCTCAAATACGAATGCTCTTGCGACGTTATCCGGCACTTCGGGACATATCATGTCATAATCCGTAAACGTATTCGGCATCCACATCGGCTTTTCGCGCTTTAAGGAAAGCGCAAAGTTTTCCCTGTTTGTGATCGGTGAATTATAAACCGGCTTGTCGGGAAATCCCGGCATGATCGCTTTTTCCACGGAAAGCGGAATAAGCTCTTTGGGATCAAAGGGTACTCTGTTCATATATATTCCTCCAAGTTATGTATTTCCTTATTCATCACCTAAAACGATCTGCAGCATCGTCATGGTCGGACAGGCAGACCACGCGCACCAAGACCATCCGTCGCCGCATTCCGGCTCAACAAGGAAGTCCGCAGGCTTTCCCGTAAGCGGATATTCTGTATAAGGCTTGAAGCCGAGACGCGGTCCAAGCTCCTTTACGGTTTCGCACCAGCGGCTTGCTATGAGCTTTGCCTCTTTCTTCTTTCCGGCAAGATAAAGTCCGACAGAGGTATACATCTGCTGCGGAGCGACTACTCTGCCGAGCACAAAATGCCAGCCCCAGTGACAAAGCTCGCTGCGCATACTTTCACTGCAAAGTCCCATATCGCTCAGGAAATTGCCTTCCTCGGTAAGTACCTCGGCGCATTTGTCGATTATATTCTGCGGCAATCTGTCACCGAGAAGAATCGGAATATAGCAGGCAAGGCTCTGGCTGTCAACAACACCGTCTTTCGTTTTCGATACGAAGCGCTCACCGTTCCAATAATCATTTACGATGATACCGAGAAGTCTGTCAGCGCGTTTTTTCCAGTACGCCTCATCATCAGGCTTGCCGGCTCTGCGTGCAAGGATCTCGCAGGCGTACATGCACTCCGTGAGAAGCGCGAGGTTATCGGCATTGGAGCACGGGAACCTGTTTTTCCAGTTCGAGGAATCATCCCAGCCCGATTCGTTCGGGTTGTTGATCGCTATGACATCCTCGCCAAAGCCTGATACTCTGTATGTTGTCCAGTAGTTGACCCATTTTGCCATCTTCGGAAGCAGGTCTGACGCCATTTCCCTTGTTATGAAATCTTCCCCGCACTGACGGCACAGAAGCGTAAGCGCAAAGCCCTGAAGCGGTGCCTGAACGCCGCCCTCACCGACTGTGCTCGGGGTTACGGAGCCCGGAAGCGAGCCGTTGGATTCCGACTGGTACAGGAACATATTGGCAATGAGGCGGAAGCCCTCTTCCGGATTGCCGAGGAAAGCCATGCCATTGTAAGACTGCTGCCAGCTCATCGCGGCGGCGATCGCGTTGTAATGGAACAGTATCATCGGAGACTTTACCATTCCGCCCTGTTTTACGACGTGGCTCCATGTAACGTAAATAACATCCTCAAGAAGCGTCTTGTATTCTTTGCCCTGCGGAAGCCCTTTATAGTTTTTGTAAAAATCAAGATAGCTCTGAATCGTTTCCTTTGTTACCTCATCGAACGGCTTATAGGTCTCCGGTTTTACGATTGCAGCGTCGGAATCGATCATCACAGCTTCAAAGCAGCCGTCCTCATCCGGCAGGAAGGATACGTTAAAGCGTGTATACTGCCCTTTTTCATAATCGTAAACGGAATCAATATCCAGCTTGCCCTTCAACGCCTCGAAGCGAAGATATCCGTGCTTTCCGAAAACGCCCTCGACTGTGCCGTCTTTGAGATACGCAAAGCTGTCAAGCGCAGCAGCGGTCGCGCCTTCCATGTTTGAGTCAAGGTCAAGGCGAAGTCCCACACCGGTTGTTCCGCGGAAACGTACCTGAGAAGCATCCGTCAGCGCAATTTCGGCGTAAACATCAACATTTATGATTTTCAGGCTGCCGGGATCACCGTAATAATGATAGCGGATCGGCTTACCGTCCTGAAGAAGCTGCACCCAGAAGCTCATATCCGAATACATCGTCATATCGCCGCTCTTGAATGGGGTGAGTCTTAAAATGCGTTTGAAATAATCCTCGTTAAGATAGAAGTAACTGCCGGCTCTCGCGTAATTTATACGGCTGAGATCGCGTTTTTCATTTGAATGAAACTGAATCATAAATCTTTCCTCCTATCTTCACAGTGCTCTGCCCGAGACAAGCAAAAGCGTAAGCGCTTCACGGACGGTCATAAGCTCTGTTTTCTTTGCTCCGTTTCTGACATTTTCCGCAAGCTCATGCAGCTTTGCGCTGTCGTTTCCTTCCAGTGCATAAGCGCGGAAAATCGCATCTTCCGTCGCGTCTGTCTGCACAGCGGAAAGGACATCTTTTTTTACATTTTCAGGCAGAACATCGGCTAAAAGTGCGCAAAGCTGCGCTCTCGGATGAGCGGTGCAAACCACTTCATCACGGATATCCGTAAACACAAAGCGTCCGTCTTTCCACAAAAGCTTCATCATTGCATCAAGCGTTTCGGCTGCTATTGCGGAAAATCTGTCCGCGTCAGCTTTCTTTCCGAGCTTTTCAGCGGTCTTTGCCATATTATCTGCCCAAAGATACATAAATGTATTAAGATCAGGCGCAAACTCAGGCGGAACATCCGCAAATTCGAGATGCTTGCAGCAGGCGGGCTCATATCTGTGCAGATAGTAAAACAGTCTGCGTGTCTGGCAGAAACGCTCATTTTCCCACCAGCCGAACGCTTTTTTCAGCTCTTCAAACTGCGCTTCGTTTACGAAAACACCCTTCTTTGCAAGCTCATTCATGGCAAAGCCGAAAAGCGGAAGCTCCGCTTCGATCATAAACATACGGTTATTGGCCTGTTTCGGTACAAGTCCGTCTTCCCTTATATACTTCAGGAAGGAGCACATTCTTTTTGCCGCTGCGTCTCCGTCTTTTAACAGAAGTGAAATAAGCACACTGTCTGATAAAAGCGCCGTTCCCATGGAATCACGTCCGGATATATACTCCGGCTCTGTGATAAACTTCTGATTAAAATCTCTGTCCGGCTGGATAGATGCCCAAACCGCATAAGCCGCTCTTACAAGTACTTCGTTGTTGCACGGAACATTGACCGCATCAATGAAAGCCGCGAACTCTCTCATAAGCTGCTGTGACGCTTCCTCGACCGTTATACCATCATCCGTACACGGAGCGTCAAAATCACATTCGTACATATAAGCGTCAAGCTTTCCGCTCTCGTCAGGCACAACGTAAATGCGCGGGTCGGGATCTGTGAGCGTAACGAGATTCCACTCGCTTGTGGATTTGATCGTTCCGCGTCTGCCCACAAAGCGAAGCTTTACGCCCGAGGCGATAAACAGCGCGCCGTTTTTATTAAACTCGTCCTGTACCGATGAGCCGCCGCCCATGAATATCTGCGCACCCTTGCCGTCACCGAACAGGAGCGTCAGTCCCTCGCCTGCTATGATAAGTCTGTTCGGCATGGCGATTGCAAGCTCAGCCCAGCCTTTTTCGGTCGTCAGTCTTACCTTTCCGTCTTCCACGGAATACGCAAAAGGAACGCTCTCGCCGTCAATCAATGTCTGCACTCGTGACAGGCTTAGTCTGCCGGGGTTATTTCCTTCGGCTGTAACGCCTACATAGAAATAGCCCGTTTCGCCGTCAACTCGCATATGGATCCTGTTCATTGCACGGCAAAGAGGGGTTTTTGTCAAGTCAATCGGAAAAATCAAGATAACTCACCTTCCTGAATTAGAATACGATTTTTTAAAGCTCTCCACTACATTTTTTGCGGGAATACTCATAAAGCTCTTCCGTAAATGCCTTTGTACAGCAGTCCATCGTATAATGGAAAAATGCCATTTTGCCGGGCTGCATATATGTATCTACGAATTTTCTCGCTTCTGCGCGCATTTCATCGTCTGTTTTACTGGTTGCGTCGATTTGCGGGTCAACACCGATTATGATTTTGTCACCGTAAAGCTCAAATGCCTTATGCGTGTCAACAACTGTCTGCGGAAACCATGAATCCCATCCAGCTGCTATCATATTCGGTATCTGCTTTAAATTCTGCCCGCAGGAATGGAATTCGCACGTTTTTCCTCTTGTATGGAGATAATCCGTCACTCTGCGCATATACGGTACGATCATCTCCGCACACAGCTCCGGTGAGAAAAACGTCTCTTTCTGGCTGCCCCAGTCATCGTGAATGGAAAATCCGTCAAGCTCCGGATAGATATCACAATAGTGACCGAGAATGTTGATATAGGTATCAGTCAATTTATCAAAAAACTTATGTACCGCTTCTTTCTGATCTTCATCATACAAAGCCATAAGTGCGTTTTCAAAATCAAGCATGGATATAAGGCGCTCAAACCAGCCGTTTAAAAATCCAATCACGTTAAAGTTTTTCGGATTCAGGAACGAGCTCCCGTTGTTGGCTTTTGCGCTTGCTTCCCAATCCCATGAATCGGGATCAGGCCATTTTACTTTCTCAAGCAGATCCCATGCGTCCTCCGCAAAGGGACTGCCCGGTCTAACCATGGCGCCGCCGACTGACGGGACAAATTCCCATTCAATGCCGAACATATCAGGCACCGTGCCGTCTGTTATGGGTTTATGCGGGATTGCTTCAAAAGAAAAAGCTCTCGCAATATTATCCGGATTTACTCCGGGTGTCATCATTTTCATATCGATACCGAAAATCATCCAATACGGCTCTTTCCGGTAAGCGGCTTTGACAGCCTCTTTCATAGTGCAGGGATAATTAAAAATCGGCATTTCCGGCATTCCGTGCGCTGCCGGTACAGTTCCCACGATTTCAAGCTCTTTTTTATCAAATTTCGGTAAATTCATATTGTTTTCCTTCCTGTACATAACTTCGTTCCGTGGGAGAGCGGCAAAGCCGCTCTCCCACAAAAGGGAACTGCTGATGAAACTTGTATGAACTATGGATTACTCAGCCCAATAGAGCTTTGCATAGTTGACGTTACCCATGATCATGCGCTCGTAACCCTCAAGGCCAGTTGCATAACCTGCGGACTGTACGCGGTCACAGAGGCTGTACCAGAGCATAGCGTCTGTCTGGATCTTGACCATTTCGGAGTTCATGCTTTTACGTGCTTCGGGATCTGCAATGGACATGATAACGGCGGAGATCTCGTCTAAACGCTCTTTGTTATCAAACGGACAGGTCGTGAAGCCGCCGCCGAGGTGATAGAGGTACCAGCAGGAGATGTTCTGAGAAACGGTGGAAGACGGAACGCCTGTGAAGTCAACGAACATATCGCCCGCATCTGCCGGTGAGAACGCAACGCTGAGCCAGGAGCCCGGATCGTAGTTGTTGATGTTCGTGTGGATACCGATTGCTTCAAGGTCGGTCTGAATAAGCTCTGCAACCATGATAGCGTCTGCGGAGCCGTTTGTGCTGATAGAGAAGGTCTTGCCGAGAATGCCAGCTTCTTCTGCAAGAGCTTTTGCGCCTTCGGGATCATAGCCTGTGCCGTATACGCCGTAGCCGAAATCTTCTTCATTGGCGTCGATGCAGTAGCTGGAGCAAGGCATAACGGAAACTTTGCCGTATCCGTTGTAAGCAAGATCAACGATAGCTTCTGTATCAATAGCCATAGCAATAGCTGTACGTCCCTTGGGGTTGTTGTAAAGCTGGCCGTATTCTGTTGCGTTGAAGTAAAGTGCGCGTGTCTGAGCCTGTGCGGTCGGAACGACGTCTACATTGAACTTGCCGGAGTTCTTGACATATTCGATATCCTGAAGCGGAACATTGCAGACATCGACTTCGCCTGTTACGATAGCGTTCGTCATCTGTGCTTCTTCTGTGTAGATACGGAAGTTCATCTTCTTGATTTTCGGTGTTTCACCCCAGTATCCGTCACGGAGAGACATGCTGATATGGCTGTTTACAACGTACTCATCGAGTTTGTACGGGCCTGTTCCGTTCGGATGCTGCGCAATCTCTTCCTCATTGTAGGATTCCTTGTCGAAAATCATGAGGGAAGTCATGCTGTAAATGTAGGAGAGGTCATACTGAGAGAAATTGAGCTCTACTGTGTACTTATCAATAACATTCATGCTCTCGAGCATGGGCAGATAGTCAGGCTCGCCTGTTCTGTGGTTTGCCTTCTCGATGGAGAACATTACGTCGTCTGCTGTGAGGTCGCTGCCGTCTGCAAATTTGATGCCTTCACGGATCTTGACGTGCCAGCAGGTGTCGGAAACGTAATCAATGCCGGTGGCAAGGATCCATTCCTGTTCGCCCTTGCTGTTCCACTCCCAAAGTCCTTCATAGAACATACGGATCGCGTTGAGGGAGTCATAACCGATGTTGTAGCAGGGGTCAAGTGTACCACGGTCCTGGGTGAAAGCTACGTTAAGGGTATCCTTGCCGGCAGCTTCCTTCGCAGGCTCTTTTCCGCCTTCATCTTTTGTGGGGTTTGTGTCTGATTTTGGATCTTCTGTCTTGGGATCTTCGGTTTTGCCGCCGCCGCATGCTACAAGTCCGATTACCATGCAGAGAACGAGCAACAGTGCTAATGCCTTTTTCATTTTTTTACCTCCAAAATTATTTATAAATACCTGTTTTACAGGGATTTACACTTATGACATGCAACAAAATGATTCGGTGATATCTCATCGAGCTGCTGAGGCTTGCTGCATTCCTCGCAGGCGTACGGGCATCTTGCCATGAAACGGCAGCCCGGCTTGGGATTGATCGGTGATGTGATCTCACCTTTCATGATAATCCTTTTCTTTTTGTTATGGACATTCGGAATGGGGATCGCCGAAAGCAGCGCCTGCGTATACGGATGCGTCGGATTTGCAAAAAGCTCACCTGCCGGTGCTTTCTCCACCATGGTACCGAGGTACATAACAAGGATATCATCAGAGATGTACTTGACGACGGAAAGGTCATGTGTTACGAACATGTACGCAAGCTTTCTTTCTTCCTGAAGGTCAAGCATAAGATTGATGATCTGTGCCTGAATGGAAACGTCAAGTGCGGAAACCGGCTCATCGCAGACGATGAATTTCGGCTTCAACGCGAGAGCGCGCGCTATACCGATACGCTGGCGGCGTCCGCCGTCAAGCTCGTGCGGATAGGAGTTTTCAAACCTTGACGCAAGGCCGACGGTATCCATGAGCTTTCTCGTTTCGGCAAGGATGTCTGCTTTTGAAAGCTTTCCCTGAATTCTAAGCGGCTCCATAATGGCTTCGCTGACGGACATACGCGGGTCAAGAGAGGAATACGGATCCTGGAAGATAAGCTGCATGTTCTCTCTCAGTTCCTGCACCATGGACTTGTCGGGCTTTGAAATGTCTTTGCCTTCAAAATATATTTCACCTGATGTCGGCTCAAGCAAATGCAGGATCGTTCTGCCGAGTGTACTTTTTCCGCAGCCGGATTCACCGACGACGCCGAGCGTTTTTCCCGCGTCAAGCGTGAAGGTTACACCGTCAACAGCGTGGAGCATTTTATTGCCGGTCTTAAAATATTTCTTTAAATCTTTGATTTCGAGCAAGGTTGACATCAGTTTTCACCTCCCGGATAGAAGCATTTGACCGTATGGCCCGGAGCTACTTCCGTCATTGCGGGTTTTTCTGTTTTACATTTATCCGTTGCGCGCGGGCATCTGTCGCAGAACGCACAGCCTTGCGGAAGCTTTGACGGATCCGGCATAAGGCCCTTAATGGGTTTAAGTCTTCTTTCTGTGGAATCGAGATTCGGAAGAGAGCCGAACAAGCCTACCGTGTAGGGATGTGCCGTGCGGTCAAATACATCTTCTGCCGTACCGTATTCAACGATATCACCGGCGTATACGACCGCAACGGACTGGCAAACTTCTGCGACAACACCGAGGTCATGCGTAATGAGAACGACGGATGTTCCGAGCTTCTGCTTGAGCTCCTGTATCATTTCCAGCACCTGTGCCTGAATCGTAACATCAAGCGCGGTCGTCGGCTCATCGGCAAGCAGCAGATCCGGATTGCAGGCAAGCGCCATGGCGATAACGACGCGCTGCTTCATACCGCCGGAGAACTGATGCGGATATTCGCTGTAACGCTCTGCCGGTATACCGACCATTTCAAGCATTTCGCAGGCGCGTTTTTCAGCTTCGGCTTTTGAGCATTTGTTATGAAGGCTTACCGTTTCCGCGATTTGGAAGCCGACGGTTTCGATCGGGTTCAACGCCGTCATGGGGTCCTGGAAAATCATGGCGATCTTATTGCCGCGGATCTTTCTCATCTCACGTTCCGTTTTTTCCATGATGCTTTCGCCGTTGTACAGTATTTCACCGCCGCAGAACTTTGCCGGGGGTGTCTGTAAAATACGCATGATCGCTCTTGCGATCGTTGTTTTACCGGCGCCCGTTTCACCGACAAGACCTATCGTTTCGCCGGATTTTACATTCAGTGTTACGCCGTTTACGGCATGGATGACAGCATCATCCGTGTGATATTCGATCACTAAATCTTTAATTTCGATTACGTTATTTGTCATATTTCCGTACCTCAATTCTTAAGACGCGGGTCAAGTGCGTCACGCAAACCATCGCCGAGAAGATTGAAAGCAAGAACTGTTATCATGATGCAAAGTCCCGGATAAAGAGCAAGGGTAGGATTGCTTCTCAGATAATTTCTGCCGTCCGAAATCATGGCGCCCCACTCTGCGATCGGTGACTGTACGCCGAGGCCGATGAAGCTCAGTCCGGCGCCGGAAAGTACCGCACCGCCGATGCTCATTGTGATGTTAACGATCAGCGGAGAAATCGCATTGGGGATGATGTGCGTAAGAATGATCCTTGCGTTGCTTGCATTGCTGCATCTTGCCGCTTCAATGTATTCGCTGTCACGGACGGTCAGTATCGAAGCACGCATCATACGGGCAAAGCCCGGTACCATACTGATTCCGATGGCGATGATCGCGTTTTTAAGGCTCGGACCGAGAATGGCGGCAAATGTAATGCAAAGGAGCATCATCGGGATACTCTGATAAATATCGAGCAATCGCATGATAAGATTGTCTACCCAGCCGCCGAAGTAACCGGCGATCGAGCCGATGATGATTCCGAGTACGGCGGAAAGGAGGATCGCTATGATACCCATTTCAAGAGACTGTCTTGAGCCATAGAGAAGTCGGCTTAAAACATCGCGTCCCATTCTGTCCGTTCCGAGAAGATGTTGTGGTGAAGAACCTTCGAGCGCATGCTTTTTATCAGCCACTTCGTATGAATACGGCGCGATGATCGGAGCGAAAAGTGCAACAAGGATGATAGCAATAAGAACGAAGAGCGATACCATAGCGACTTTATTCTTTTTGAGCTGATGCCATGTCTGCGCCGCTCTTGATCTTTTCTTATCTTTCTTGACCTTTGCCATTATGCGACACCTCCTTCGGCTTTCTCGTCATCTTTGTCTTCTTTTTCGGCTTTTTTTGTCTTGCCGCGGATGTACTGTGAACGGATGCGCGGGTCAACAAAAGCAAAGACAACGTCAATCAGAAGAATTACGATACTGAACAGTGTACTCAGGAACAGAACGCTGCCCTGAATGACCGGATAGTCACGGTTTGTAAGTCCCGTAAGGGTATACTGTCCAAGTCCCGGTATTGAATAAATCGTTTCCGTGATCAGTGAGCCACCGAGCGACATACCGAACATGGAGCCAACGCTTACAATGACGGGGATGAGAGAGTTTTTGAGAACATGTCTTGAAAGGACTTTTCCTTCGCTCAGACCCTTCGCTCTTGCGGTGACGATGTAATCCTGGCGGATGACCTCAAGCGTTGTGGAACGCATGAGACGCGCGATACTTGCCGAATAGCCGAGCGCAAGGGAAATGATTGGGAGCACCCAGCCTCTCGTCAATTCGATACCGGAAACCGGGAAAATCTGAATGTTTACCGCGAACCACTGAACAAGCAGAAGCGCAAGCCAGAAAGCCGGCATGGATGAGCAGAGCAGCGAGAAGAATATCGCAAGATAGTCTTTCCATGAGTTCTGGTTAACAGCCGCTACAAGTCCGAGCGG
>JAZRYQ010000314.1:0-2445 GCA_045600805.1 Candidatus Alloscillospira sp.
ACATCGACCTCAACATTGAAATGACCTGCGTTGCACATCACGGCGCCGTCTTTCATAAGCGAAAAATGACGGCTTGTGATCACGTCGCGGCAGCCGGTGCTTGTTATGAATAAATCACCGATTTCCGCCGCTTTCTCCATCGGCATAACTTTATATCCGTCCATGACCGCTTCAAGCGCCTTGACAGGATCGACCTCGCAGATGATGACATGCGCGCCGAAGCCCTTTGCCCGCATGGCGATTCCCCGTCCGCACCAGCCGTAACCCGCGATGACAACATTTTTGCCTGCCACGATAAGGTTCGTCGTGCGATTGATGCCGTCCCATACGGACTGCCCTGTGCCGTAGCGGTTGTCAAAAAGATATTTGCACCGTGCGTTGTTCACGGTTATCATCGGAAATGCCAGAGCGCCCTCGCGCGCCATGGAATTTAAACGTATGACGCCGGTCGTTGTTTCTTCACAGCCGCCGATGATATTCGGAATGAGATAGCGAAGCTGCGTATGAACAAGATTTACAAGATCACCGCCATCGTCGATGATAATGTTCGGCTCGGATTTCAGTACATTCGTCAGGTGCATCGTGTACTCTTCAGGCGTCGCGCCGTGCCATGCGTGAACATCGATCCTGCCTGCGGCAACAGCGGCGGCTACATCGTCCTGCGTGGAAAGCGGATTGCAGCCTGTTACGTGCATTTCCGCGCCGCCTGCCTGCATCACACGGCAGAGATACGCCGTTTTTGCCTCCATGTGAACGGAAAGCGCGATTTTCAGTCCCGCAAACGGCTGCGTTTTCTCAAAATCTGCTTTGATACCGCGAAGCAGCGGCATGTTGCGCTCGACCCACTGAATTTTTCTCTCGCCGGACGGGGCAAGGCTGATATCTCTTATTTCACTCATTTTGTACCTATCCTTTCGCATATCTCTTCAACATGTGCGTAAATTTCCTCCGTATCGATGTTGACGGGAGCACCGTTTTCAATGCAGACCCTACCATTTACGATGACTGTTTCCGTTTCAAAGCCGGATGCCGAGTAGCACAGCGAGGCAATGGGATTGTTCAGCGGACGCATATTCGGCCTGTCAAGATCAAGAAGCGCAAGGTCGGCTCTGTATCCTTCACGGATCTCACCCATGTTTTCAAGCCCGAAAGCTTTGGCTCCGTTTACCGTTGCCATTTTGAATATCTCAGGCGCCGTGAGCGCGAGCGGATCGTGCTCGTTTGCCTTGTGGATCAGCGCGAGCGCCGCCATATCGCGGAACATGTTCAGCGCATTGTTTGACGATGAGCCGTCTGTCCCGATGCAGACATTGACGCCGCCTTTGACCATTTTTGTGATCGGCGCAAAGCCATTGGCAAGCTTCATATTGCTGATCGGATTCGTCGCAACGCTCGTTCCGCGTTCCGCCATGAGCGCGATATCATCATCTGTTGCATAGACAGCGTGTGCGATGACGGTTTTAGATGTGAGAAGTCCGCATCGGTCGGCAAGCTCGATCGGCGTACAGCCGTACTGCTCTTTGACGCTTTCCATTTCACTGACGGATTCGGAAAGATGGATGGAGATCGGCATATCGTACTGCTTTGCGATTTCCGCTGACTGCTTTAAATACGCCTCCGTGCAGCTATAGGGCGCATGCGGTCCCATAACGACGGTAATATTCTCGTTTGAATTCCAATTTTTATACAATCTGAGCGCCTGCTCCATACGCGGATTCGGCTCCGCGGGGCAATCGGGCGCACCGGAAAGACCGCGGGAAAGCAGACCGTGTATGCCTGTTTCAACACAGGCCTGTGCCGCTTCCTCCATGAACATTCCCATATCATAATAAGCTACCGTGCCGGTCATGAGCATTTCGATACAGCCGAGCTTTGTTGCCCAGTAGCAGTCTTCCCCCGTAAGCTGATCCTCGGCAGGCTGAATCTTTCCGAAAAGCCAGTCCGAAAAATTCAGGTCATCCGCGCAGTTGCGGAAAACCGTCATATACGCATGACTGTGTGCATTGATAAGTCCCGGTATGAGAAGCTTGTTTTTGCCGCTGATCGTCTTGTCCGCTTGAAAGCCTTCCGGACATCTGTCGATTCCCGCGATGATGTCGTCTTTGATATACACACTTGCGGGAGCTGTTTTATCCGGCAGTGCGGTCAGCGCGTTTTTTATTAATATGTTCATGGACTACCCTCCGATTGTGTATTTTCTCCGCTAATAGTAGCATAAATATTACTCAATTGCAATATAAAGACAATCGCAGACACAGCCGTGCCTATCTTTCGCCTTTACGCGAAAATATCTGCACGACATTTCTTTGAGTTTACGCGCGGGGCTTTTTAAATTCTTTACAAATCGGATTTTCAGGTGTATAATAATCCATTGATCAATGTTAAAAGGAGCATGGAATGAGCCTTACGGAAAGATATCTGAAAATAAGAAAAAAGCTTATAGCG
>JAZRYQ010000315.1:0-3142 GCA_045600805.1 Candidatus Alloscillospira sp.
CTGCTTTCAAGCCACGATTTTGTTTATCGTGTTGGGGACAGTAATGGACATCCCACTTATATTCTTCCTGCCCGCGACAGCGTATATATTGAATTGCGTCAGAAGTACCCAAAATACGGGGATTTATTTGAAATGATAAATCAAGCAGACGCGCACATCAGCCGCTACGGTTCGTGGTTGTTGGATTACACAAATGCACTCTATGATGAACTTGCCGACTGTATAGATTGATGATTCAGCCCTTATTTCATGCGCAAAATCTGTGCTTGCCGATCGTGACGATGAGGGGGCGTGACCATATCCACTTGCTCGTGGCGGTTGCGGGATTGAAGTAATATATCGCGCCGCCGGACGGGTCCCAGCCGTTCAGAGCGTCACGTGCGGCCTTATACGCGGAATCTGCGACCGGCTCATAAAACTGTCCGTCATACAGGCACGAAAATGCACCCGGCTGGTAGATGACACCGGAAAGGGATGACGGAAACGACGGATGCTTCATGCGGTTTAAAACGACCGCACCGACGGCGACCTGCCCGATATACGGTTCACCCCTTGCCTCCGCCGAAATAAGCCGCGCAAGAAGCGTCACATCGGCGTCCTTCGCACCCGATGAGCTTTGAGAAATACCGAGCGACGCGAGCGTGTTCGTCCCCGCAATACCATCGACGGTCAGCCCGTAATCGCGCTGGTATGCTTTGACGGCAGCTTCCGTTTTGCTGCCGTAAATTCCGTCGATACTGCCGGTGTAGTATCCGAGTTTTGAAAGCTTCTGTTGGATCTGCTTTACCGTGTCACCGGATGAGCCGCGGCGGTAGGAAACGCCCTGTACATTCTGAACACCTAAAATGATGACAGCGTTAATGAGTATCAATACTGCAAGTAAAATAATGAGCGATCTCTTTTTCACAAAAACTCCTCCGTAAATCTGGCATATACCAGTATTTTACGGAGGAGCTTTTAACTTATGAATGGTAAATTTTACTTAATGGCTCTTGTGTCGCGCTCAATGCGAATCTCATCCATAAATGCGTCGAGTGTTGTCGAGCCCTGATCGCCGCCAAAACGAGTGCGGACAGTGATCGTACCGACTTCTTTTTCCTTGTCCCCGACGACGATCATATACGGGATCTTATTTGCCTGTGCTTCGCGGATCTTGTAGCCGATTTTCTCGTTTCTGAAATCTGTTTCGGCGCGGAAGCCCGCAGCGTCAAGCTTGTCTGCGATTTCCTGTGCATACTCGTTTGCTCTGTCCGTGATCGGCATCACCTTGACCTGAACGGGTGAGAGCCAAAGCGGGAAAGCGCCGGCGAAATGCTCTGTGATAACGCCGATGAAACGCTCAATGGAGCCGAATACAACGCGGTGGATCATGATCGGACGATGCTTTTCGCCGTCAGCGCCGACATATTCAAGCTCAAAGCGCTCCGGAAGCTGGCTGTCAAGCTGGATCGTGCCGCACTGCCATGTTCTGCCGAGACAATCTTCAATGTGGAAGTCAAGCTTCGGCCCGTAGAATGCGCCGTCACCCTCGTTGATGACGTAGCTTTTGCCCATATCCGTGATCGCGTTTTTGAGAATGTTCTGGTTTTCTTCCCATTCCTCGACTGTGCCGATATGGTCCTCCGGCATTGTGGAAAGCTCGATTTCATATTTCAGTCCGAACAGGGAATAGACCTCATCAAACAGCTTGACGACGTTCTTTATCTCGTCTGCCATCTGCCCACGCGTCATGAATATATGAGCGTCATCCTGCGTGAAGCATCTCACGCGGAAAAGACCGTGCAGAGCGCCGGAAAGCTCATGACGGTGAACAAGACCGAGCTCGCCGCAGCGCATCGGAAGGTCGCGGTAAGAGTGCGGCTCGGAAGCGTAAACAAGCATACCTCCGGGGCAGTTCATCGGCTTGATGGCAAAATCCTCATCGTCGATTTTTGTCGTGTACATGTTCTGCTTGTAATGTCCCCAATGGCCGCTGCGCTCCCAAAGCTGACGGTCAAGGATCATCGGTGTTGAAATCTCAACATAACCGTATTTTTTGTGGATCTCGCGCCAATAGTCAATAAGAGCGTTTCTCAGCACCATGCCCTTCGGAAGAAAGAACGGGAAACCGGGGCCCTCATCCATTAAAAGGAACAGACCGAGCTCTTTGCCGAGCTTTCTGTGGTCGCGCTTTTTTGCCTCTTCGATTCTTGTGAGATAAGCGTCAAGCTCTTCTTTTTTCTGGAAGCAGGTGCCATAGATCCTCTGGAGCATTTTGCGGTTTGAATCGCCGCGCCAGTATGCGCCCGTGCAGCTTGTGAGCTTTATCGCGTTGCCCTTTACTCTGCCGGTGGAATCAAGATGCGGGCCTGCGCAGAGGTCGGTGAAATCTCCCTGACGGTAAAAGCTGATAACGGCATCCTCCGGCAGGTCGTTGATAAGCTCGACCTTGTACGGCTCATCCTTCATAAATTCAAGAGCCTCTGCTCTCGGAAGCTCAAAGCGCTCAAGAGGGATCTTTTCCTTGCAGATCTTGCGCATTTCGGCTTCAATTTTCTCAAGAATTTCCGGTGTAAAGATAACATCGCTGTCAAGATCGTAGTAAAAACCGTCTTCAATGGCAGGACCGATAGCAAGCTTCGTCTGCGGATAAAGACGCTTGATCGCCTGCGCCATGATGTGGGACGTTGTATGACGGTACATATCCCGGTATGCTTTGTTTTCAAATGTGTATTCCATGGTTACCTCCCAAAATAATATTTTAATCAAAAACACCCCTATGCCGAAGCATAGGGGTGCAGAATGCACGGTTCCACCCTAAGGTTTAACTCAAAATTGCTTAACGCGCAAGCCTCGCCGCCGGATACTTTGTTTCCCCGACGGGACTCAGAAGCGGTGTCCCGATTTTTACCAAGGCGGCTTTCAGCCGTGACCGCCCTCTCTGCGTGGATATGCATCGTTCATTCTTCGTCATTGTCTTTAACAGATTGATATTAGCACTTTGAAATTACGCTGTCAAGAAAAATATTACTGTATTTCTTTTATATCATACGGTGTTGTCTGATAGACAAAATAGTTCAGCCAGTTTGAATACAAAAGGTTTGCGTGACTGCGCCATGTGACAATAGGCGCTTTTGTGTCATCATCGTTCGGAAAATAATTT
>JAZRYQ010000316.1:0-2673 GCA_045600805.1 Candidatus Alloscillospira sp.
ATGTCAGGGTTGAGAAAATATTTCTCTCTGAAGACACCATACTACTCAAAGCACCGGATTTTCCGGTACTTTGAAAAAATATCTTCATTATTCTGTTTCTTGTCCGTATTCTATCTCCTAAACCGGTAAGGTAATTACCACTTTACGAAGAAATTTCGATTTTTTTATATGTTATATTTTTGAGATACACTTTCAGTTCATCCAAAGCCGTTAAAAGCTGAGGTATTACTGTTTCCTGACATTCGGGGACTTCATCGAAATATGAGTCACAAATCCCCTGAAGCTCCTGCACTTTACCGATTACTATTTCCAATACATTAGCGGCATTGTTGCAAGGTGTAAAGGGTAAACTGAAAATGTAGGAAAACGCCAAATGAAAATGTAGGTTTTTCGGTGAGGACAAAACCACTGTAATGTATAATGCAAAGCAGAGGTGATGGCCGTGAATTACCGGAAAGATATATTTGAAAGGATGACCTACATAGTGAAAACCGAAACATCAGGCAAACCGAACTACGCAAAACTGGCAAGACAATTCAATTGTGATTACAGAACCGTCAAGCAGTATTACGAAGCTGCCAGCAAGGGAATTGAGAAACCGCCGGAACGAAAGATCACGAAAAAGACAGACGGATATGAGCAGATCATACAGGAAAAATTGAAGACCGGTGCTCCGGTGATTGCGATCTTTCATTATCTCAGAGAAGAAAAAGGCTTTAAGGGTTCGTATTCTACGCTAAAGCAATATATCCATGAATACCACCGATTGCAGCAAAAACAGGCGGTGATCAGATTTGAGACGACACCGGGCTTGCAGGCACAGGTCGACTGGAAGGAGTCGCTCCGATTCAGGACAAGAAGCGGAGAGGAGATCAGATTCAACGTATTCCTGTTAATCCTCGGCTTTTCCCGTTTTAAGTTTCTCATGGTCACGGAAAGCCGGGATCGGAGGCAGGTCGAATTTTGTCTTGCGTGCGCGTTTAAGAAAATCGGAGGTGTCCCTCGTGAGATTCTGTTTGACAATATGCGTTCGATTATTGACATGGCAAGGACGCAATACGCCGATCCGGTATTCAACGGAGAATTTCTTCAATTCGCCGCAGACGCCGGTTTCAAGGCAAAAGCCTGTATGGCGTACAGACCGGAAACAAAGGGCAAGGTTGAAGTGACGGCAAAGCTCATGAACCGTTTGAAGGTCTATGACGGAGATATCCGCTCCTTCGATGATATCAAAAGAATCGCCGAAAAGCTGAACGATGAGCTTAAGCCAGCGCGTTAAATCCGAACCACGCCTTGAAACGGCTCTTTTTCCGCTTGGTTGCGTTATCGTCATAGCAAGGCGCCAGCCTTGCGTCTTCCTCTGCCTTGCCAAACGAAAAAATATCTCGTTTCAAGGTCAAAGATTTATTTTGTTTTGCGGTTCTTAGCTGCAAGGAAGCCGAACAAGGCATACTGTCGTATTCCGAGCGAGGGTGACGCAGCAGATGAGTGCTGCAAAGCAAAATAAACGGGTTCGGATTTAACGCGCTGGCTTAATAACGAAGTCTGTCAGGGAACCGGAATGCGCCCGAATGACAGGATTGAAACAGAACGAAAGCAACTGATAAAGACTGATCTGAGCTGTCTGAACGCATATTTTGAAAAACCCGTCAAAAGGAAGGTATCCCGGGAATCCATGGTGACCTATCAGGGCTGTAAATATTCGGTACCGACGCAGTATATCGGGAAATATGTGGATGTGGTTGAGAACGGATATATGGAATTTGATATATGTTATGAAGGAATCGTGGTGCGACGCTGGAAGGTAACGAACAAATTATTCAATTACGCCTATGAGGATTATCATTCCATACTGCTTAGCGGAGCCCTGAAAGATCTTGAGGAGTCCGAGATTAACGAAATTGCGGAAAGGAATCTGAAGATATATGACGAACTTTAACGCGCTTCAGAACAACCTTGAAGCATTATCGCTGACAAAAATGCAGGAAATATTGCCGGGAGTGATTGAAAAGTCAGTAAAGGCGGGAACGTCACTTCAGGATTCATTGACGGAGCTTACCGAGGCGGAGATCGCTTTCAGGGATGAAAGAGCCAAAAAGATCAATATCGTAAAATCACATTTTCCGTTTATGCGAACGATACACGATTTTGATTTTTCGTATCAGCCGTCCATCAACCGAAAACAGATAGAAGATCTTGCAGGTCTCCGTTTTATGGACACAAAGTCTAATATCATATTTATGGGTTCAAGCGGCGTCGGCAAAACACATCTGGCAACAGCAATAGGGATCGAAGCGGCAAGCAGAAGAATATCGACCTACTTTGTAAATTTTGCCACGCTGATGAACAGACTCAAGCAAGCGGCAAAAGAAAACCGGGTAGAAAAAACAGTAAAATATTACAACGGATACGCATTGCTGATCATTGATGAGCTGGGATATCTGCCGGTGGATAAAGAAGCGACATACGGCTTTTTCCAGCTGATCGCGGCAAGGTATGAGCATCGTCCGACGATCATCACAACAAATCAGTCCTTCGCAAAATGGGGAGAGGTATTCGGCGACGCGGTAATAGCAAATGCCATTATCGACAGGTTGGTGCATCACAGTGAGATCGTCAAAATCACCGGACCGTCGTATCGTGTTAAGGATCGGACGATCTTTGATGAAGACT
>JAZRYQ010000317.1:0-5420 GCA_045600805.1 Candidatus Alloscillospira sp.
GGAAAGACCGGGCTGCGGCCAGAAGTACGGCAGGAAGAGCTCTGAGAAGTTGTTCAGAGTTACATGCCAGTTAAATACATATTCGGAAATCTTTCTGTATGCCTCACGGACCTCTTCGATGGTCTCCATCTCATAGAGGAAGCCGGTGTGGATCGGGCCCTGTTCGACGTTGAACGGGTTTTTGCCGCCGTTGAGCGCCATGGCAAGAGCAACGCCATAGTGCATGGATGCGTGAGGCGCGGGCATGCCGTTGCCTGCCGGGTAATCCGTACCGCAGCCGACGATTTCCTGGCAGCCGATGATACCGTAGTCACGGGCATCCTTAAGCTCCCACTTGAGGTCTCTTATAAGGCTCGGAATGATAACTTCGTCGTTCTGGAAGAGCGGCAGACCGCCGACGAGCTTGGAGGTCGCAAGTGCGCAGTCCCAAAGCTTATCCGGCGTATTCTTGTTGATGCGGAGGGAAATGGTCGGGTCATGGAGAAGCAGACGGCCGACTGTTTCAAGAACCATGTATGTTACGGGGTTGGTAGCATCCTCGCCTGTTTCGGGAAGAACGCCGCCGAGCGTTGTGTGCTGATATGTGTTGCCGATACCGGTCGTGGTTGCAAGGCGTCCCTTGCCGCCCTGATAGAAGCAGTTTGCTTTGAGGAAGAACGCGTCAACGATCTCCTGTGCATACTCTTCCGTAATCGTGCCTTCTTCAAGATCCTTCTTGAGGTACGGCCATGTGTACTGGTCAAAACGTCCGAGTGACGGGGAGGGATAGGGCTCAAAGAGCTGGATGAAGTTCTGATACATCATAACGCCCTGAACGGCATCATAGAAGTTTCTCGCAGGATTTCTGCTCATCCAGCGGAGGCTTTCTTCCATCATTTCAAGCTCTTTTACGCGCTTTTCGTCTGTCGTTCTTGCTCTGCTTCTTGCGCATGCCTCGGCATAACGCAGGCAAAGCTCGCCGGCAGCCTGGCACATAAGGGAAGCGGACTTATAGAACGGATACTTTTCGGCATCCTCGCCCATAAGACGGCCCTTGTGCTCTTCCATCCAGTCATCGGCGACCTTCTGAATGGCGGCATAGCCCTGGTTGATGATTTTGTGATAGCCGGCGATAAGGTGACCGGCCGGAAGCATGAGGATGGGAAGCTCGCCGTAGTCGGATGCGTTGAGCTTAACATAATCTTCATATCCGTCGGGAGCGGAAGCCTGTGCAACGGCGCCGATCCAGCGATCTTTCCAGTACGGAGCGTACTGACGCATGATCTCGACATCCTCGGGGGAGGCGCTCATCTGGATCTCATCATCTTCGGGAGTGTGATAAAGACCGTCCTCACGGAGTGTCCACTCGCCTTTTTCAACAGCATCGAGAACAAAGCCGATGCCATGATAACGCGGGTCAACGGTCGAACCCATGAAATGGGCACCTGCAGAGCCGACGATAAGCTCAAAATCTTCGATTTCGGGCTTCATCTGCTTTGTGATCTCAAGCGTGATAAGACCCTTCTTAATGATAGGCATTACGTTCGTATACTTCTGATCAAGCTCTGTCTGGAGCGGAAGAAGCTGAGCGTCCTTTTGAATCACGCGGTCACGGATACGCTGACGCATATCCCAGATCCTGTCTGTGTACGGTTTAAAAGTATACATAGAATTCCTCCTAAAAAAATATTTCACAATAAAGTTTACTTCTGTTTGGAACTTTACTCTTATACAAATATAATATACAATATCAAAACGAAATTGTCTATATAAATTTATGTATTATTTTATTCAAAATACAAACAAAAACATCTTCTCCGCGATTTTGCGGAGAAGATGTGCGGCTGCCGAAATCAGTCAACGATGAATTCTGCGAATTCTTTTCTTACGGTTTTTTCGTCTGTGTCGTCTTCGCAGACAAGCTTGACGTTATTCTCCATGGTCATAAGCATAAGACCGAGAAGACTTTTTGCGTCTGCCTGTCCCTGCACGCCGTGTACCCAGATGTCACCGGGGTATTTTGTGGCAATGGCGTTGAATCTCTGAGCCTCTACGGCGTCCTTTATTCTGATATTGAACATCATAACAGCATCTGCTCCCTTCACATTCTGAATATCCGCAAGCATGCCTGCGGCTGAAAATATATTATCATAGTAATTTTTCATAGTCAATAGTCTGATACGCGACATGGATTTGGCAAATTGTACGATTTTTGACATGATTATGGAGAATTTGACTATTTTTTCGCATATCTCAAAAATTCGCTTGAAATCGTCGCCTTAATAATGCAGAATGAAATAGACAGGAGGTGGTATATTGCGCAGACTATTGATTTTTTCATGCGGCTTCATGGCTGCAATTGCTCTGTCGGTATATCTTCTTTCTCCGCTTCAGTCTGCGCTGACGGCAGGCATATGTATCGCCCTGTCATTTTTATCGCTTATGCTCAGCGGTAAAGACAGAACGGCTTATTTTTCCGCAGCGCTCGGTCTTGCCGTCGGCTTCATTTACTTTTCGTGCTACTACGCATTGTTTATTTCCCCAATCGAGGATTATGACTATGATGAGCTTCCGATAACGGCGGTCGTGCGCTCCTATCCCGAAGAGCGTTACGGCTCCTATGCCGCAGATGTGAAAATAACGGGCCTCGGCTATTTCGGCATCACCGCGAACTTATCCTCGTCGGACGAGAATTTCAGGTACGCCGAGCCAGGCGATGTGATATCGGCAAGAGCACAGCTTGCGTTCCCGGAAGCCAAATATCTCACATACGGTACACATCTTTCGGCGTATGCGGATAAGATAGACTATACGGAAACGGGCAGATACGATATAGTCTGTCTCGGAAATATATGCTCTCACTATATCTCTGATCTGACGGACAAGCTCTTTTCCGAGGATGTCCTGCCGCTTGTCAAGGCGCTCACCTCCGGTGACAAAACGGATTATTACAGAGCCTATTCTCTGAATAAGTCGTTTGCAAGGACGGGGCTTTCCCACATCGTCGCAATTTCGGGACTTCACATTTCCATGGTGCTGATGCTGCCGGGATTGTTTATACGAAGCCGGAGAAGGTATGCGCTGTTTGCCATACCCATCGTACTGTTTTTCATGGCATTTGCGGGGTTTACCCCGTCTGTTTGCAGAGCGGGCGTTTTTCATATCCTGATTTACGGCGCTTATCTTGCAAAACGCGAGCCGGATATGCCGACATGCCTGTTTACGGCGATGCTGCTCATCCTTGTATTCAACCCGTATATGATACAGCGCATTTCTCTCCAGTTGTCTTTTTGCGCAATATCGGGTATACTGCTTGTAACAGACCGTGTTTCCTCATGGCTTGAAGAGCATATCCCGCGTGACGGATTTTTGTCATTTGTCCTGCGCGCGGTCATCCGGATCGTTTCGACTTCTCTGGGCGCGCTGCTGTTCACCGCACCGCTCATAGCGATCTATTTCGGAAAGATCTCCGCCGTTTCTGTTCTGACCTCCGTGCTTGTCATGTGGGTGCTGCCGGCTGCGTTCTGTATCTGCATCGCCGCGTGTGTATGCGGCATTATATCGCTGCCGGCGGGCATTGCAGTCGCGCGTTTCGCGGCGATCCCGATAAGGTACATAATGAGCACGGCAGAGGGCGTTTCCACGTTTTCCGGCTCCGTGATAAGCATGGCGGACGAGCATTTTGCGCTGTGGTTCGGTATTACATACGCCGTCATACTCTGTGTGGTCTTTATTAAAAAATACAGGCGGGCTTTTGCGGTAAGCCTGTGTTACTGCGCTATGGCCATGTGTGTCCTGACGGTGCTGCCGTGCTCTGCTCAGCAGAATGACGGTTTTTCCGTATCTGCTCTAAATGTCGGGCAGGGACAATGCATCGTGCTTGCCGAAAATGAGCTTACCTGTGTTGTTGACTGCGGAAGCACCTCGGGCTTTGAGGCGGGCGATATCGCGGATGAATACTTAAGCGCGGAGCACCGCGACAGGATAGATTATCTCATCATAACGCACTGGCACGCAGACCATGTGAACGGCATTACCGATCTTCTGATATCGCATGATGTGAGATACGCGGTATTTCCGCAGAAAACGGAAAACGCGGTATATGATGACCTGATCATCGAGGCGGCCGAGCAGCTCGGCTGCGGGATATTTTACTGTGAAACACCGCTCAGCCTGTCCTTCGGAAGAGGAAGCATACATGTTTTCCCGCCGACGGCAGACGGAGACGAGAATGAGCGCTGCTGCGCCGTTTTATGCTCTGTTGACGGATATGATACGCTGATAACGGGCGATATGCCGGCATACTGCGAGGTGCAGCTATTAGAGCGCGCGGAAATTCCCGATATCGAGCTTCTGATCGTCGGTCATCACGGCTCGTATTATTCGACAAGCGATGTGCTTTTGGAGGAAACCAAGCCGGAGACTGCGATAATATCCGTCGGAGTAAACAGCTACGGTCACCCGCATGGCAGCGTGCTTGAAAAGCTGAAAGCACGCGGCATCGAAATAAACAGGACGGATATGTCCGGAACTATCACGATTTCACCCGGAGGTTAATATGGCAAAACAGAAAACAGATTCAATACAATACCGGTCCTTTCTGGAGGACCTGAAAAACGGTACGCCCCGGTGCCTTTATATCCTGTACGGCGAGGAACGCTATCTGCTTGACAGATATCTTGAAAAGCTCAGAAAACTGATCGTCCCCGAAGGGCTCGAGGAATTCAATCACAGACGCTTTGACGGCAAGAATCTTTCCGCGTCTGAGATCATCCAGGCCGTTGAGCTTCTGCCGGCTTTTTCGGAGCGCACACTTATCGAAGTGAATGATTATGATATTTTCAAAGCGCCCGCCGAGGACCGGAAAGCGCTGACGGAGCTGTTTGCGGATATGCCGGAATACGCCTGCCTTGTTTTTATTTACGACACGCTTGAATATAAGCCGGATAAGCGGCTTAAAGAGACAAAGGAAATATTGAAGCATTGCAGTGAAGTCGAATTCCGGACGCAGGACGGAGAAAAAATCTCCAAATGGATATCAAAGCATGTGAAGGAATGCGGAAAAAGCATAACCGCGGCGGATGCGGAGTATCTTTCGTTTATCACGGGCGGAAGCATGACCACGCTGAACACGGAAATCGAAAAGCTGTGCACTTATTCGCGTGAGAATGTGATAACGCGCAGCGATATTGATGTTTGTGTCACGCCGGTTTCCGACGCCGTGACCTACAAGCTCACAAACGCGCTCACGAAAAAAGACGTGGATTCGGCGTTTTCCATACTCGGAGACCTTTTGCGTATGCGTGAGCCGGAGCAGAAGATCGTTTTCGGGATATCCGCCTCCATGCGTCAGCTTTATTACGCAAGACTGTGCAAACAAAGCGGGAAGGGCGCTTCGTATGTTATGGACAACTTCGGCGTCAAATATGATTTTCAGGCAA
>JAZRYQ010000318.1:0-2897 GCA_045600805.1 Candidatus Alloscillospira sp.
TACATTCCGCGCAAGGAAGACGGCTGGTTTTATGTAAAAATGTTATCTGACCCAGCGACGATGGCTTATAATGCGCCATGGTTTCCACCGGACGGCTGTATTCCAAACCCAGAAGAGGAATGGGAGGAATTGTGTGATACATGGCGTGGTCCCGAACGATTCTTTGCATTTCTCCGGCGAACTTCTGACGGCTGTTTCGTCGGTGATGTGAATTATCATTACAATCCTGAGCAAGGCCGGTATGATATGGGCATCGTGATTTTCGCTTCCGAGCGCGGCAAGGGATATGGTAAACAGGGACTTCAGTTACTTTTGAATCAAGCGTTTAGGATTGACGGGATTTCCCGATTGCACAATGATTTTGAGATAACGCGCAAGGCGGCGTATCGTATTCACAGGTCAGTCGGCTTCCGGGAAGCGGGAACGGCGGATGGCCTGATTCACTTGGATCTGACCTGCGATGAATATCTATCGAAGAACAGGTTGTAAATTCTATTAATCAACAGCAAAACCGTCTTTTGTCTGTTTGGCAAAAGGCGGTTTTGTATTTTATCTGTCTTTTATCACGCTCTCGACCTGTGCAAGCTGTTCCGGCGTATTTACGCCGATTATTTCAAGCCCGAGGTCGCGCTTGCAAAGCGAAATTTTCTCTCCGTCAAGCTGTAAAATTTCCGGAACGTCGGTGAGATAGTATTCGCCCTGCGCATTGTTGTTTTTGAGCCTTGTCAGCGAGGCAAGCAGCTTTTTGCAGTCAAAAACATAAACGCCGCTGTTGAGCTCGGTGATGTTTTTCTGCTCGGGCGTGCAGTCCTTATCCTCGACCATTTTTACGAAACCGCCGTTTTCATCGCGTACGATCCTGCCGTAAGGAAGCTTTTCCGATGACGTTCCCGTCAATATCGCGCAGGCAGCGCCCGACGCAAAAAATGCCTCGCACAGGGCTCTGTACGTTTCTTTTCTGATAAGCGGCATATCGCCGCAGCATACGAGCACGGCGCCGTCAAAACCGGAAAGAGCGTCTTTTGCCGACATGACCGCGTGACCTGTTCCGAGCTGCTCGGCCTGCACCGCGAAATCATAACCGTCAAAGCCCGCGATGACGGTTTCTTTTTTATATCCGACAACGATCGTGATATCTTTTTTGTCTATAAAATCCAGTCCGTCGAGAACATAGGACAGAAGTGGCTTTCCCGCGGCAAGGCGCATGACCTTCGGCAGGTCGCACCCTTCCGTTCTCAGTCTTGTTCCCTTTCCCGCTGCCAGAACGACGGCTTTAATATTTTCCATGCTCATACCTCCTGTTTTATTTTACATTCAAAGCAATACCAATCATCCGTCCTGTGCTGTGCAATGATCTCAAGCCCCGCTTCCTGTATCGCACGCATGACCTCAAACTGTCTTCCCTCGATGATGCCCGAACAGATGAATACACCGTCATTATCAAGATACTTCGGCACCGACGGCGCAAGCGCGATGATAACATCCGCGACGATATTGGCAAGCACCATATCATATTTTTCCGCGATTTTTCCCTGCAAATGCTTATCCGACAGGATATCTCCCGCGAAAACGGACAGTCTGTCCTCAAAAATCCCGTTTAACGCGCTGTTTTCGGTAACGACCTTCGGGGCTTTATCATCAATATCACAGCCGACGGCGTGTTTTGCGCCCAACAGCACGGCGGCAATTCCGAGTATGCCGCTTCCGCAGCCGAGGTCAAGCACGGTTTCGGGTGAATACTTCTGCATTGCCTCCAGACACATATGCGTCGTCGGGTGCGCGCCTGTTCCGAAAATAAGTCCCGGGTCAAGGCGGAGCGGTATTCTTCCGCCGTCGGGTATCTCCTCCCATTCCGGCACGATAACGAGCTTTTCTCCCGCGTTTATCGGCTTATAATACTGCTTCCAGTTGTTTTCCCAATCCTCATTTTTGACGATACGCGTCATGTACTGCCCGGGCACGGCGCTTTTTATACGTTCAAGCTCGGCGTACCCTGCGTTTGAATCCTCAAGATAAAACTGCACCGTACTCACACCGGCGATTTTTTCAAGCACGTCGTCATCGACATAGTCCCAGTATTTTCTGTTTTTTTCAAGGAAATCGCGCACTGCGTCCTCGTCGTTTATCACAAGCCCCGTCACGCCGTTTGCTTCGAGCTTTTCGCACAGCTCATCAATCGTTTCGGGTGTTGATTTTACGGTTATTTCAAGTCAGTTCATAATAGTCTCCGCCTGTATTTTTTCTGCATTTTACCACACCTCATATAATATTTCAAATGCTATTGCCAATTTCGTCAGTTTACTATATAATTTATTTTCAGCAAATCGAAAGGGAGAAATAAAATGCCTCTCAGTAAATTCAAAAACAAATTCATCGGTGACAAAGCGTTTTACAAAATGCTTTTAATGATCGCGCTGCCGATCATGCTCCAGAACGGAATAACGAATTTTGTCAGTCTGCTTGATAACATCATGGTCGGGCAGGTCGGCACAGAACAGATGTCGGGCGTGGCCATTGCAAATGAGCTCATTTTTATATTTAACCTCTGCATATTCGGCGGTGTAGCCGGCGCGGGAATTTTCACGGCGCAGTATCACGGGTACGGCAGTGTTGATGGCGTAAAAAAGACCTTCCGATTCAAGCTGATAGTTGCCGTTATGATTGCCGCGGTTTTCCTGACGGCGTTTCTTACTTTTGACAGTCGGCTCATATCGCTTTTTCTGCATGATACGGGCTCCGGCGGCGATATCGTTAAAACGCTTGAATACAGCCGCGGTTATATGCGCATAATGCTCTTCGGTCTTATCCCCGCCGGTCTGCTCAGTACTCTGATAGTCAGGAACGCGATGGACAAGGAGATAGAGCTCTCTCTTCAAAAGACGAGAGAGCAGCTGCTC
>JAZRYQ010000319.1:0-3250 GCA_045600805.1 Candidatus Alloscillospira sp.
CAGGAAGCGCTGTTGGAGGGAACCTACGATCAGATGGAAGCAGAGCTTCAAAAGAAGATTGAGGGCATCAATCACCAGATCGACCTTTTGTCCGACAAGCGCAGCACCATCATTCAGGTGAACCGCGTAGCAAAGACGGCGTTGGATGTGTTCCGGGACATTCTTGAAAAGGACAAGCTGGAGCGCACCGATCTGGAACTCATCATTCAGAAAATTTTCGTATTTGAAGACCACCTCGAAGTGAAGCTCCAAAGCGACATTGACGCGCTGCTGCACACCAATTCCATGGAGGACGCCGTAAATTTTAATTTCGGCACGGAAAACGAGCAAATGACCGTCACCCAGTCGAGCAAAAACCATCCTGACCGGGTTTTCCGTGCCAATGTTATCAGTGACGGCGACCCGCTGGAGATATATACAGAAAAGGACGGGGAAGTGATTTTCAAAAAATACTCTCCGATGGGTGAGCTTTCGGAATTTGCGGAAAGCATGAGCGAAGCGATATACAAAACGTGCGGCTGTGCGGCGGCGGTTTCGGACAGAGATGAATATATTGCCGTACACGGGGTCCCGAAGCGAGAGCTTACCGGCAGACATATCAGCAAAGAGCTTGAAAACATAATGGAACAAAGACGCATATTCAAAACAGAAAACGGACGGGAAATACCGCTGACAGAAAGCGGAGAATATAATGCCGGCATCGCGGCGCCGATCATTGCACAGGGGGATGTCATGGGCTGTCTTGTGCTGATATATGATAAAGACAGACCGAGCGGCGAAGTTGAATACAAGCTTGCGCAGACAATAGCCGATTTTCTCGGCAGACAAATGGAAAACTGAAAAACAAGCCTTGATGCAATTTGAAGCATCAAGGCTTTGACTATTTTTCTTAACACCATCATCTGTTTACGCAAAAGCATGTTCAAGATAAACGGCAAATTTTCCGACGGTCGGGTTTTCCGTGTCCTCATGCCAAAAGCATTGTAACTCCTCCGTTTTTCCGACGGGATAGCACGCAAGACTGCTGTGCAGACTGGCGCGTGACAGCATCGTGGATACGAATACGCCCTGCCCGAGCTCCGTTGCCATATACGCAGATTCGATATTCGGCGCGATGATTATTTCCGACGGCGTAAAGCCGAGCTCACGGCACTGCCGCTTCGCGCGCTCCCGCGTTTCGGCAGGCGTTTCATGACTTGAGGCGGCTTTGATAAACGGATAATTTTTAAAGTCATCGACTGTCGCAGACGGAGAAACTCGGCTATCCTCCGGCGAAACAAGCAGAACAAGCGGTGTTTCGAGAATTTTTGCGCTTTTTACACCCGATGATTTCGGCGCAAATTCACGGTAGGTTATGATCAGGTCGAGCTTGCGCGAAAGGAAATGCTCGATCAGTTCATACTGCGGGTGCTTTTCGCCCATAAAGCGCAGATTTTCATTATCACAGCGAAGCTCCTTGAGCGCTTCGGATATGCCTCTGGAAAGCTCCAGCATTTCAAGATAACCGAGGCTGATGTGCCCTTTGAGCGCTTCGTAATATCTGCGCGTTTTTTCCGTGACGGCGGTGAACTCCTCCGAAAATTTTTCAAAGAAATCACGATAGGCTTCCCCTGCTTTTGTGAGCGCTACATAGTGGTGCGTTCTTATGAAAAGCCTGAAGCCGAGCTCATCTTCCAGTCGGGCAATGTATTTGCTGACAGACTGCTGTGTCATATACATTTCGCGCGCCGTCGCCGTAAAGCTCAGCGTTTTTGTCAGTGACAGAAAACATTTAACCGACACTTCATTCATGAAATACAGCCCTCCCGAGCATTGATATATACATTATTGCATATGTGTGCTGTGATTTCAAGAGCAAAACGATAACAACTTATCGGCTGTAACAAAACATTATTATAATGGTTTACTTGCAGGCCAAATAAATATATAATAAACGCATAGAAAACAAGCCGCACCGCGGCGGAACGGAGAGCTTATGTCAAAAGTATTTGTTATTGATATTGCAAAATGCAGCGGATGCTATAACTGCCAGCTCGCGTGTAAGGACGAGCATTGCGGCAACGATTGGATGCCTTATGCCAAACCGCAGCCGCCGACAGGACAGTTCTGGATAAAGGTAAACGAGCACGTTGAAGGAACGATACCGAAGGTAAAAATCCATTATATGGCGCAGATGTGCAATCACTGTGACGATCCCGTTTGCATGAAGGTCTGCGGGCGTTACGCCATTTCAAAGCGCGATGACGGACTTGTCATCATAGATCCTGACGAATGTGCAGGCTGCACGGCATGTATGCAGGTATGTCCGTACGGCGTGATATATAAAAACGAAGAGCTCGGGATATGTCAGAAATGTACGGGTTGCGCGCACTTGCTTGACAACGGCGAGAAGCTGCCGCGGTGTGTCGAGGCGTGCCCGACCGATGCGCTCCGCTTCGGCGAAAAAGAGGATTTCGGAGACGAGCTTGACAACGCTGTGACATTTGAGAAAAACGGCACCGGTCCGAATGTATATTATCTGAACGTACCGGGAAAATTCATCGCCGGCACGATATTTGACCCTGTTTGTCAGGAGGTCATCATCGGCGGCACGGTCACGGCAAAATGCGGTGATGCGGAAATGAGCGTCAAGACAGATGATTTCGGTGATTTCTGGCTGAAAGACCTTAAACCGGGTGTGTACGATGTGACGATCTCGGCGGACGGTTTCAAAAACAAGACATTTTCTGCGGTCGATGCTTCAAGCAGCGTAAATCTCGGCGATATTCCGATGGAAAAGTGAGGGAAGAGGTATGACCAATACGGGAAAGCTCAGCCGTATGCGTTATCTTGTCGCGGGCTGTGTATGTATTATTTTCCTCGGTGTTATATATGCGTGGACTGTGTTCAGCAACGAATTTGCGGCAACTGCCTTTGGCTGGAGCGCTGCGCAGCGTTCATTCAATTTCACGCTGAACAATATTTTCTCAAGCGGCATGGCGTTTGTCGGCGGAAAACTGATGCAGAAGCTCAAAAGCCGCGTGATTGCGCTGATCGCCGCGGCGCTCATACTGGCAGGCTTTTTGGGAACATCCCTTTTGCAGTTCTGCGAGGGCGCAAAATACGGAATATGGATCCTGTATCTTTGTTACGGCGCGATTGCGGGCATGGGGCAGGGGCTTGCGTATATCACGGCGCTGACTTTTCCGGCGAAATGGTTTCCGGATAAGCCGGGACTTGTATCGGGACTTTTGCTTATGTTCATAGGCGT
>JAZRYQ010000320.1:0-3773 GCA_045600805.1 Candidatus Alloscillospira sp.
AACTCCGTGATGATTCTCGGTCTTTCACTTGAAAATTTCGGTGTCGTTGCTCTGTATTTTTCGCGTATACGCGATACTCTTTCCGTGACCGGTCCGAATGTATACATAATTTTTCCCCTTTCGACGCAAATATTCTGTAAATTCTATATGTATTTTACAATGAAAACGGCGCACTTACAATACAGATTTTTACAATCTGTGCAGGAGCGGGCAGATTTAATGCGGAAGCGCGGCATAATCGCGGTCGATCGTCACGACCGTTATACAGTCGGGGTATTTCGATTGTACAAGCTTCGATATTTCCGATTTGAGCATTTTATCGTCAAGCTCCGGCGTATGCGGCGCAACGCAGTCAAAAATCAGATTGGTATGCGTCGTTCCCGGAACAATGCGAAGATCATGCACGGTAAGGCGCCTGTCGATTTTTTTGATGTTTTCCGAAAGCCACGCGTGCATTTCGCCCGTAAACGTATCCGTTGTCGCTATCGGGTCATAATGCACGACCATATGAAGTCCCATTTCTTGGAGAAAATCATTTTCGATGTTGTCAATAATATCATGGTGCGCTATAACATCACCCTCTGCCGGCATTTCAACGTGTACGCTTGCAAACTGTCTGCCCGGTCCGTAATCGTGCACAAGCAAATCGTGCGTTCCGCACACCTCCGGGTAGGACATGATCTTATCGCGTATCTGCTTCACAAGCACTCTGTCCGGCGCTTTTCCCAAAAGCGGATTGAGCGTGTCTTTGATGAGTTCAATGCCGCTGTAAAGTATAAACGCCGCTACAAGGATTCCGACATATCCGTCAAGCTCAACGGAAGTAAAATGTGAAATGATCGAACAAATAAGCACAGCCGATGTGGAAATAACGTCATTCCGGCTGTCCTGGGACGCCGCGAGGATCGCGCCGGATTCGATTTTTCTGCCGATTTTTCCGTTAAACAGCATCATCCACAGCTTTAAGAGAATGGAAAACACAAGGATAAAGCCTGTCACCGCTGAAAAGCCCACTTCATTCGGATGGATGATTCTTTCGATTCCGCTTTTTAAAAGCTCAACGCCGATAACAAGAATCACAACAGAAACGATCAGCCCCGAAAGATACTCATATCTTCCGTGACCGTATGGATGCTCTGCGTCGGCCGGTTTTCCGGAAAGCTTGAAGCCGAGAAGACTGATTATGCTCGAGGATGCATCCGATAAATTGTTCACGGCATCGGCGGTAATCGAAACGGATGCTGACAGCAGTCCCACGGTGAGCTTTGTGCAGAACAAAACAAAATTGCATATGATGCCGACTATGCCGCTCAGCTTTCCGTAAGCCTCACGAACTTTCGGATTCTGTGTATCGGATGCGTTTTTTATTAGCTTTCCGATTATGAATTCAGTCATTTGATCACGTCACCTCGTTTCAATATATGCGTTTAACAAAGGACTGATGTTATTCAGCATCAGTCCTTTATACTTATTCAAATAATTTTTCAACTTCCTGTTTTTTTATATAGCCGACCGCGGAATTTGTGACCTGTCCGTTTTTGAACACAAGCAGCGTCGGTATTGCCTCGATCCCGAATTTTGCGGCAAGCGTTCCCTCTTCGTCTACGTTCACTTTTCCGACTTTTAATTTTCCGACGTTTTCATTGGCAATTTCCTCGATGACCGGGGCGAGCATACGGCACGGGCCGCACCATGTCGCCCAGAAATCGACAAGCACGGGAATATCGGAATTTATGACCTCATCGTTAAAATTCTGCGAGGTTATCGTTATTTCACACATATTATATCTCCTTATCCGTTGTAATCATTATATCCGAGTATTACTATTCCGCAATATGCCGCGGAATATGTAGCCGTGAGCGGCCAATTCGTGCGTGTATTTGAATTGGAATTGAGAAGTATTTCGGCTGTTTCGTCCCCGTGCATAACACGGCCGGAAACGACATTTGTATGTGCTATCGTGCCTTCTTCTGTTCCGACCTGGAATAAATCACCGCAGGAAAGCGAAAATACATTCGCGTCAACGCCTGCCACAAGCCCGAAGCCGGAATTATTTCGCGCATAGCTGTTGAATGCCGGTGCGCTTGTCCACGCCGGACTTCTGCCGTATTGAGACTGCGAATCATCCGGCTCATCGCTGTAATATTTCCAAAGCTCCCCGTCAAGATCCATCGGTATGCCGCCTGCATACAGTACCTGCGAAGCAAAGTTCTGACAGTTGCCGCCGATATGGTCATACGCATTCCATTCATCAAGATTTCGTTCAAGCGTGTATTCTTCAATATATTTGCGGGCACGCTCTCTGTCATATGCGACATCGTACGCAAGATAGTCATTCGTTGCCGTGCCGTTGTTGAACGCCGTTCTGTCATCTATCCATTTTGAAAGATTGTCATGATAAAGCTTAATGGTCTCGTCACAGATATACGGGAGACTTCCGACGGTCGCTCCGTTTTCATATTCTCTGTAAATCGCAAGATAAAAATCCTCCTCGCGGTAATAGGAGCTTATTTTCCATTGGCCATCCGTCAGGATAAGCTCGGCTTTACATTCAAGCTCAGCCTGCTTTGACTTTAATCCGCCGAGGCACGCAAACTGCACCTCACTCGTTTCGTAAAATTCAAGCTCACAGCTTGTCGCGTCCGAATAAACGTGATTGAAATGAAGCGTATAGGATGCTGTAAGCCAGTTCATATCATTCGGATCGATCGCTTTGGCCGTCGTCAGATACACAAGCGCGTTCTGCCATACCTCTGCCTGTGCTTCATCGTCAAAATACACTCTCATATCCGGCAGTTTCGAGCTTATATCGGAAAGGAATTTATACTCCTTCGGTATGTTCATCTGCGTTGCATAAAACGTATTAAGAAATTCGACAAGTGTTTGCTCCGCTCCCGGCGGTACCTCGCTGTCGTTTTCGACAACCGATGAAAACGACGCAGCAGGCTCAGGCTCGGTAATGTCCGTAACATCGGCCGTGTTCATCTCTATCGGTACCTCCAAAGGCTCCGGCTCGTTATTTTTTACGGAATTTATTATAGACATCGCGCATACTGTTATGGCAATGATAATGACTGCAAGCAGAAGCAGATATACAAGGGCACCGAATCCGGATTTTTTCTTTTTATGCATATGCTTATCTCCCGAAAATTGTAGTTACACTATATTTTACTTTAAAATCGTGCAAAAGTAAAGCAGAAAATAAGCATGAGCGTATGCGACATAATCGTGAGTCATCTGAGTAATATTCTTGACAAAGAAAAACACGTGTGATATATTTACAATGTTAATAAAAAGAAAAGAGGGCATAAAATGCAGAAAACAAAAGTCAACACCAAAAACCTAATCGCTGTGTTGGTGGCAATTGTGATTGTTATCATTTCTGCCGTCATCACGCCTCCGGAGGGGCTTGACCAGAAGGGTATGATCGTTCTCGGTCTCATGCTGGCTGCTCTTATTATGTGGGTCACGGAAGCTGTCAATATGGCTATTACCACAATACTCGTTTGTGTAATGCTGGTATTTCTCGGCTGTATGTCAGGTGCGGAAATGTACGCAAGCTTCGGCAGCAAGGTATTCTTCTTTATGGTCGGTACCTTCTCGATTACCGCAGCTCTTGCTACGACCACCATTCCGACGCGCATTGCCGGATTCATCCTCAAGATTGCAGGAAAGAGCCCGTTCAAGCTCATTCTCGGCTTCACGATCGGTACTGCAATCCTCTCCTCCATCATGTCAAACGTTCCTACCTGCGCACTGTTTGCTACACTGGC
>JAZRYQ010000321.1:0-3241 GCA_045600805.1 Candidatus Alloscillospira sp.
GCGAGACTTAACGGTGAGCTCGGAGGTCTTGAAGGGACAAAAGACGAGGCAGCAAACCCGAAGGGAAAAGTGATCGACCTTATTTTCCCTGTAATAATTCTCATAATTTCCTGCACAGTCGGAATGCTTTACGTCGGAGGCTTTTTCGGCGTTGACGCATGGGGCGGAACAGAGTGCGCTTGGGATTTCATAAAGGCATTCGGAAACACCGATGCGTTTATCGGGCTTCCCTGGGGCGCTGTGATCGCGCTTGTGATCACTGGGATATACCTTATAGCAAGGCGTGTTATCAGCTTTAGAAGCGCGATGGAGTGCCTGCCCAAGGGCTTTATCTCCATGGTACCGCCGATCATTATACTTACTCTCGCGGTTTCTCTGAAAACCATGACAAGCTCACTCGGCGCTGATGTGTTTGTACATGACCTTATGTTCGGCGCGTCAAAAGGACTTTATAATATGCTGCCTGCCGTCATCTTTGTTGTTGCCTGCATCCTTGCGTTTGCGTCCGGAACATCATGGGGCACATTCGGAATCCTTATTCCGATCGTCACGGCGATTTTCCCGGCATCAAGCGAGCTTCTGATTATCGGCATTTCCGCGTGTCTTGCAGGAGCTGTCTGCGGTGACCACTGTTCCCCGATTTCCGATACCACCATCATGGCGTCGGCAGGAGCGCAGGTCAACCATCTCGACCATGTGCAGACGCAACTTCCGTATGCCATTACGGTCGCGGGAGTGAGCTTCGTTACCTATATCGTTGCGGGATTTGCACAGAATATTGTGATAAGTCTTGCCGCCGGCGTCGTGCTGACAGTTGCCGCGTTGTTTGTGATACGCAGTATAACGAATAAAAAAGAAGCTGATTTATAATAAGCAAAAAGGTCGTATGTAAAGTCCGTCGGACTTTGCAGACGTTTTATTTTTTGTATGCTATCTGTTCTATGGAAGCATTATTCCCGTGTTTGATCGGTTTCCAGCAGGGGCGGACAAACAAAGACGCAATACAAACGGGGATATACGTTGCCATGAACAGGGGAAAAGTGAAGGCATAGAGAAGCTTTTCTGCGGCACTGCATTGAATCCTGCGCCATTGGGTGAGCGTTGTCAAGAATCCGAGCAGAAATACGGTTATGTACAGACCGGAAAACACCCGGAGTACCGCAAGGCACAGCACAGACCATGAGCCGCCGACAAGGAAGCCGAGAATTGCCGCGACGATATTTATGACAACACCGACACCCGATAAAACTGCTGCGGGCATGATGTTCATCGCCATGTCAAAGCAGGAAAAGCTTTTCGGAATGCCGGAAAGCAGACGCTTTCCGTAATGCCTGATAACCTGAAGATAGCCGCGCGACCATCTGAGACGCTGATTCCATGACTGCCGGAATTCCGTCGGCTGTTCACTGTACAGGATCGCGTTTTCGGCAAATGCGGGGTTCGTACCGTCCGTTATGCTGCTGATGGCAAATTCGACATCCTCCGTCAAAAGAAAATAATTCCAACCGTCTTGCTTTCTGAAAATGCGTTCTGAAAACAGAAAGCCGGCACCGGAAACGGAGCAGCCGCAGGAAAGCACCATGCGCGCTCTGTTCATCTGACTGCATTCGCGCAGGAACAGAAGTCCGCAGCCGGCCGATATCCAGTTATCACCGTAGTTTTTTGCGTTTATGTAGCTTGTGACGATATCGTGTCCGTCTGAAAAGACACGGTTGAGCTCTTTTATATAATCTGCATCAAGAACATTATCTGCATCAAGAACGACATATGCATCGTACCGGCGGCCTTTTATTTTTTCCGCGAGGAAATTCAGCGCATAGCCCTTGCCGATATGCTCTGTGTCGTGCCGCTCATAGACGATTGCCCCGTGCGCCTCGGAAATCATTGCCGTTGCGTCAGTGCAGTTGTCGGCAACAAGATAAACATCGAGGTATTCGGAGGGATAAGTCTGCTTTGCGATGCTGTCAAGCAAGCAGGCAATGACTGCCTGCTCGTTTCTCGCGGCTATGAGTATCGCAATTTTGTGAAGCTCTTCTTTTCTGCCGGTGTGCGGCTTACTGAACAGTGCGACCGCAATGTACACGAACTGATAGGAATAACAGACAAGAAGGATCCACATAATGATTCTGTTTATCGTATTGAGTGTTTCCATATTTCCGACCTCAGGTTATATGTTGGCTTTGTAAGTCGGATTATACGGAAAACGGAATTAAGATTCAATGAGCGAAATAATTAAGGTTTGATTAAAAACTCCTGCCGGAATCGTGTTCAGGCAGGAGCTGCATTTATAAAATAACTTTTTTTATGGCGGGGTTAAGTTCCAGCGGGTTTATATCGATGTAAACCGTGTCACCCGGATGAATATCGACGCCTGTTGCGTCCAGCACTGTCTGACCGTCCCCGTCCGAGCCGATGATATTCAGCCTTTTTTCACCGAATTGAGCGGTGTTATAGCGCCCTAAAAGTATCTGACGGAAACGTGGAGAGAGCACACCGCTCCATGGGCCGCCTGCAACGATCGCCGCACATGTTTCCCGCTTGACTTTAAAAGTACCGCCGTAGCCGAATACAGCGCCTTTCGGGAGCGTTTTAAGCTGACATACGGTGGTTACGAGGCGCCCCGTTCTTGATAGTCCCGTTTTATCGGGAGACGAGCCCGTGACGCGCCCCAACAGCGCGGAACCGACACGTACGGCATCCAGACTTGTCCCGTCGAAACGGAAAAGCCCGGGAGAATTTGCGATGTGAGCGGTCTTACGGTCAATACCGTCGCTTTCAAGCTTTGCAAGAACAGACTTGAATTTTTCAAGCTGCCGGAGCGTCGTCTCCGGCTTTTCGGAAAACGCGGATGAAAAATGACTGTAAATGCCGCCGACCTCGATATGAGGATAGTCTGTATATACGGACTTGATTTTTTCGTATTCCCCGGGATAAAAGCCGAAACGGGAAAGACCGGTATCGACCTTAATATGAGCGCAGGCGCGTACACCGAGAGCTTCCGCGTTTTTTTCGATTTCGCTTGCAAATCCGGTATCTCCGATCGTGAATATGCCGCGGTGCTTCAAAACCGTTTCCACATCACGCCCGGGATGCGGGCTGAGAACAAGCACATTTTCGCTTGTAAATCCGGCGTTACGCAGCTTCACAAGGTCCTCGACCTCGGAAACCGCGAAGCTTTCAATGCCGCACGAGCGGAGAATATCTGCCAGCGTACACAGACCGACGCCGTAACCGTCATACT
>JAZRYQ010000322.1:0-2227 GCA_045600805.1 Candidatus Alloscillospira sp.
CGTGTATGCTTTGCTGTGTTACGATGGCTTCGCCACCGGGCCTTACTGTAATGATACAGTAAGGTCTTTTGTTTTGCACAAACAATATTTCACGCCCAATTTATATCATTTTGGAAAGGAAGAAAAAGCTTATGTCCAACGATAAATACATCGACGTCAATAATCTGACCGACGAACAGATCGACGCACTGTTCGCCGAGCGCAAGACCAACACGCTGAAAAGTGCGGCACCGCTCTATATCTATCTCGTGCTGCAGGAGCATTCCAATCCCCGCAAACATCTGACGCAGAAGCAGATCATCAGCTACGTTGAGGAAGAATTCTATGTGACGATCGAGCGCAAGGCGCTCAGCCGCTGGCTGCATCTGCTGATGACGCTGGATCTCGGCATTTACAGCGATCCGCATTACGGAACATGGCTCGAAAAAAACAAAATAATATAAATATGGAGGAAAGAAAAATGAACGCATTTGATAAGGTAATAGGTTATGAAACGATCAAAAACGAGCTCCTGCAGATCTGCGATATGATCCGCAACAAAGAGGTCTACGAAGAAATGGGTGCAAAGCCGCCGCAGGGGATTCTGCTGTATGGCGATCCGGGTTTGGGAAAGACTCTTATGGCAAAGAGCTTCATAGAGGAGAGCGGACTTAAAGCTTATACAATTCGCCGGAACAAAGGTGGCGATGATTTTGTAAGCGATATTACCGATACATTCAGTAAAGCAAAGGAAAATGCGCCCTGTATTATCTTCCTTGACGACATGGACAAGTTCGCCAACGAGGATGATAATCACCGTGATGCCGAAGAGTATGTTGCGGTCCAGTCCGGGATCGACGAAACCAAAAACTGCGACGTGTTTGTTTTTGCAACTGCAAATAATGTGCGAAAGCTCCCTCAATCCCTTGTGCGGTCCGGACGCTTTGACAGAAAGATCGAGGTGCAGCGACCTGGGGGAAAAGACGCCGATGAGATCATTGCGCACTACCTTTCCGGCAAGAAAGTAGCAGAAGACGTTAATGTAGACGATCTTTCGAAGATGATAAGTTACAGTTCCTGCGCCGAACTGGAGACAATCCTCAATGAAGCTGCGATCAATGCGGCGTATGAAAGAAAAACGGTTATCGGGATGGTGGATTTCGTAAAGGCCGTACTTAAAATGCAGTACGAGTCTCGCGATAACTATACCAAAACCGACATGGAAGAGATTAAAAAGATAGCGCTTCACGAAGCGGGGCATCTTGTTGCTGCGGAAGTACTTTGCCCCGGCAGTGTGGGGCTTGCATCGATTTGTTCCAGCGGCAGAAATACGTACGGCGGATTCATTCACTGCTGCAGGGATATTTCAAGGCGAGCGCATGACGTACTCATATCCCTTGCAGGCAAGGCAGCGGTCGAGCTTTACTATGCAGATACCTGTGCCTGCGGTTGCCAGAGTGATATTAACCGAGCATTTAATCTTATTCGTGATGGAATTTCAGAAAATGCCACCCTTGGTTTTGGCATGATTGACGTTGCAACCGCACGCTTCCGTAATACGTCTGAAAATATGAATTCACGCAATGAAGCTGTAACTCAGGCGGAGCTTGAACGTTATATGCTCAAAACACGGGACGTTCTCCTTAAAAACAGAGACTTCCTTGAAAAAACAGCCGAGACTCTCGCCGAAAAGAAAACGCTTCTTTATTCGGACATTCAGCTCATCAAAAGCAGCGTGACCGTTACCGAGGTAGTCGTGTAAATCTTTGTGTTGAAAAAAGTCAAAAAGACAGGCAATGTACCAATTCCGGTGCATTGCCTGTCTTATAATCTCAATATGACAAATGATATGGAGGATGAATTATGAATAAAAACTACTATAACTATTCTGAAGAAGCAAAGACCGGCATTGACTGCATAAAAGGGCTCTTTTCGCATACTGACGCGAAAGGTGTTCTTTCATACATTGAGTATCGCAATGGCAAAAATGTTAACGATGAAGACGTTTATTATTATGATGCCTCTATGACCTGGAAGGAATATGATATCGAGGATACAGTTTCGGAATTTAAAACACTTTGTGAGCAGCTGCGCGCATTAGCAAACTCCGGCGATTATTCTTCCGATGCCGAGCTCAATGCGGTATACAATAAGTATCTCGCTCCCATAGATGCGGGCGATCTCGACATGAAACGCATAGACGAGATAGGGCAGGAACTTTTCCTTGTTGCAGGAAGCGTATCTGATG
>JAZRYQ010000323.1:0-4998 GCA_045600805.1 Candidatus Alloscillospira sp.
GTCCGTGTCCTCACTGCGCGCCGTGAGCATGATGATCGGAACGGAAGAAAATTCGCGTATCTGCACACACGCATTCAGCCCGTCCAGTACCGGCATCATCAGATCAAGAATAAGAAGGTCAAAACTACCCGTTCTTGCAAGCTCAACGGCGGTAAGACCGTCATAAGCCGTTTCCACCTGATAACCCTCATGTTCAAGATTGAATTTCAGACCTTTGACAAGCAGCTTTTCATCATCTACAACAAGTATTTTCACGCTATCACTCCGTTTCAGTTTACACAGATGTATTCTTTGATTTTGCCGTATACGGCGATTCCTATGCCATCAACATTCATGATGTCGGACGGGTATTCAAATTGCATTTTTGCTGTTCTGTATTCGATTATTCTCTCCGCCAAAGCTTCTCCGATGCCGGGAAGCCGAATAAGCTCGTCGGATGAAGCGACGTTGATGTTGATATCGCCTGTATCCACGGAAGCGGCAGACGGATACTGCGTTTTTGTTATGGATAGCTCGGGCAGGGAATATGATTTTGCCGACATGTAACCGATCGTTGCAGCAATCGTAACGGCAAGTGCGGCAACCGTAAACTTTTCAAAAATGTTCATTTCTTCACTCAAATAAAAACAAATAACCAGTTGATAAGTCTGATATTCTTTGTTATAATAAAATAGTTGATGTGTACAGACAAACGCTTATTCTGATAACTTGTTTATATTGTAACACACATTTGCGAGGTTTTGTATGGTTAATACATTAAAAATTAAAAAATTTTTAGCTGTTTTTTGCGCTGCGGTGTTGTTCCTCGGTGTTTTTGCACCGATAGCCTCTGCTGCCGAGCCTGTGCAGGTGGATTCTGAAGGCATTTATGTGACGGAGCTTGAATCGGGAAGCGTACTGAAACAGCAGAAATATGACACACCTTTTTATCCCGGCAGCATAACAAAGCTTATGGCGCTGTATGTCATGGCCTCCGCCTGCTATAACGGGAAAGCGGGACTTGACGATATTATTGCGATAACGCCCGATGTCATGTCATCGGATAGCGGCGTGATCCCGCTGAAAGAAGGCGAGGAGTTCACGCTTGAACAGCTTATGTACCTGATGTACATGGATTATTCCGATACGGCGGCATTTGCGGCGGCTGTCCATGTTTCCGGTTCGTATGAGGCCTTTGTTTCCGAAATGAATAAAACCGCGAGAGAACTGAAAATGACAAACACATCGTTTGTCAATATTCTCGGAACATTCAACGAAGAACATTATACGACCGCTGAGGATCTTGTTGTTTTTCTGCAGGCGGCGATCAAAAACACGGTTTTTTTCAATATTTTCACAAATACGACGTATATAGTTTCCGACACAAATAAATCCATTTCTCGTTCTCTTGTTACCTCTAACGCTCTTCAAATGCGCAGCAGTGCAGCGTATACGGATAAATGCTGCGGCGGCAGAAGCGGAGGCTTTTCCGAATACGGCTTTGCCTCTGTTTCGCTTTCCGAAACGCAGGACAGCGGCATGAAGCTCATTGTTGTTACCTTCGGAAACGAAACAAGAGACGGTGCCAATAAGGATGCAAGCACACTCATTGAATGGACATACGACAATTTTTCGTGGCATACGATTATTACAGCGAATGAAGCCGTGGCAAAGGTGCCCCTTGCCATGGGCGACGGTACGGATTACGTTTCCGCAGTCCCTGCTGACGATGTTGTGGTCATGCTTGACAACAATATATCGACCGACAGATTCAAACGTGAGATCGTTATCTATTCTGAGATGAGCGGAGAAACGCTGACAGCGCCGATAAGCCGCGGTGAGATCCTCGGTGAACTGACCATTTCCTATAACAATACCGCGCTCGGGCATGTCAAGCTCGTTGCAAACAACAATGTTGACCTTGCACGTTGGGTATATCTCAAAAATGAGATGGATAAGACCTTTAAATCCTCGGGTGTTTACTGGGCGATATTGGTCGTACTGATATTGGTCGTACTGTATCTTATATACTCGCTGATTTTTTACATTCTCAGAGTCGTCAGATATTTTAAGCGCAGACAGGCAAAAAAAGAGCTGCTATATAAGCGTGATCTGATAAACGATCTCGGCGTTCAGGTCGAAGAATCAAGCGGGCAGGACACGGAGCAAACGAAATTGACCGACAATAACGGTTTTGATTTTATAAACAAATGACGGAGGATAAGAACATGACTGATAACGACGAAAACATTGTTGACCTTGATGAAGAAGAAAACATTATCGTCCTTGAAGACGAGGACGGAAACGAAACGGAATTCGAGCTTCTTGACTACATCGTTCACAACGGCGGCGAATATATCGTGCTTGTTCCTGCGCACGAGGATGCAGACGAGGTAACGATACTCCGGGTTGAGCCGATCGATGATGAAAGCGAAAACTATGTCCCCATCGAAGATGAAGCTACGCTTTTGGAGATCTTTGAGGTTTTCAAGCAGCGCAATGATGATATTTTTGACTTTGACTGATAACGCGCTTACCGCCGGATGAAAGTCCGGCGGTCATTTTCAACAAAAATTCGGAGGGTAATTATGGAAGAAGATAGACAGTCTTTAATATCCGGAAAGATCCTGCTTACGATTATAGTCACTGCCATAGTGTGCACGGCCGTATTCTGGTGCCTGTTCGGCAAAATGATTGCTGCTGGCCGCAAGTTTTCAAAACTTCAGGAAATAGACGAGATCGTAGATGAATACTTTATTGGTGAATACTCATATGATGATGTGCTTGATTCAATGGCAGCGGGATATATTGACGGTCTCGGCGACCAGTGGAGCTACTATATCACAAAGGATGAAATCGAAGACTATAACAATACGGCAAGCAACAGCTATGTCGGAATCGGTGTTGAGGTAACAAAAGACGTCGGTGAGTATATGGACGTTGTCCGTGTGGAAGAGGGAAGCGGCGCATTCGAAGCGGGGATCAAAGCCGCGGATAAAATAATCGCAGTCGCCTCTGTAAATATTATTAATTTATCGCTTGACGATGTCACTCAACTCATATCCGGCCCTGAGGGAACAATGATACCGCTCACAGTCCTGCGCGACGGTGAAACTTTTGACGTATACGCGGAAAGACGTGTTCTGAAAACAAAAACTGTTGAATACAGCATGATAGACAAGACAGCGTACATAAAGATCGAAAACTTTTTTGAGGGCTCGGCTGAAAACATGATCGCAGCCTTTGAAGAGCTGACGGAAAAAGGCGCAGAAAACGTCGTTTTCGATGTACGATTCAACAGCGGCGGATATCTCAGCGAGCTTGTCGATATGCTTGATTATCTTCTGCCCGAGGGCGTAATATTCAGAGAAGAGGATATTGAAGGTAATGAAAGCACGATAGAATCGGATGAAAGTCATGTTGATATTCCCGTGGCGATCCTTGTAAACGATATGACGTACAGCGCGGCGGAATACTTTGCAGAAGCCATCCGCGAATTTGATAAAGGTTTTGTCGTCGGTATACCGACGACCGGCAAGGGTTATTCCCAGGTTTTCATTCCGCTTTCAGACGGCTCGGGACTTAATCTTTCGACCATGAAGTATTTTACCCCGAACGGTGACTGCCTTGCCGGCGTTGGGATCACCCCCGATATCGAAGTACCTGTTTCCGACGATGAATATGTTGATTTATATTACGGTGAGCTTGCAGCAGACGACGATTCTCAGCTCGTTGCGGCCATAAGCAAGCTCGCGGAATGATTATCAATTTCAATATAATTGTTATCTTTTTGTTAATTTTGAAGGTTTTGGCAATATTCGGTGTATAATAATATAATTATTAAATTGCTCGGAGTTGAGGTTATGCTTGTTCTTAATAATGTAAAAAAAGAGTACATCACAGGCGATACGGCGGTCATGGCGCTCAAAGGCGTCAGCATCGCATTTCGCAAAAATGAATTCGTTTCTGTCCTCGGCCCTTCCGGCTGCGGCAAAACGACACTTTTGAATATCATCGGCGGACTTGACCACTATTCGGAGGGAGACCTTATCATAAACGGGATTTCCACGAAGAAATACAAGGACGCTGATTGGGACACATATCGCAATCATTCGATAGGCTTTGTATTCCAAAATTATAATCTTATCCCGCATCAAACCGTCCTTTCCAATGTGGAGCTTGCTATGACGCTCTCGGGTGTTTCAAAAACAGAGCGCCGAAAGAAAGCAATCGAGGCGCTTACAAGAGTGGGTCTCGGTGACCAGTTGAAGAAAAAACCGAATCAGATGTCCGGCGGCCAGATGCAGCGCGTTGCTATAGCAAGAGCGTTGGTGAACGATCCGGATATCCTGCTCGCCGACGAGCCGACGGGCGCTCTTGACACGGAAACAAGCGTTCAGATCATGGAGCTTTTAAAAGAAGTCGCGCAGGACAGACTCGTTATCATGGTCACGCACAACCCCGAGCTTGCCGAAACGTACTCGACAAGGATCGTCAGACTTCTTGACGGAAATATTATTGGCGACACAGCACCTTTTGACCCGGAAACCGAAACGGAAGCCGCCGAAAAACCGAAAAGACTGCCGAGTATGTCCCTGTTTACGGCGCTTTCTCTGTCACTGAATAACCTGATGACCAAAAAAGGAAGAACGATTCTGACGGCTTTTGCCGGCAGTATCGGCATCATCGGCATTGCCCTTATCCTTTCCATGTCAAACGGTATTCAGAATTACATTGACCGTGTGCAGGAGGATACGTTATCTGCCTATCCGATAACGATACAGTCTGAGGAATATGATATGTCGAGCGTTCTTACAACGATTGCCGACAACAACTCCGGTGAAGCTGACCACGAGCTGGACGCGGTTTATTCCGATACGACAATGGCGGAGCTGTTTGATGCCATGGCGTCTATGGAGACAAAGAAAAACGATTTGAAATCGTTTAATAAGTATATTCTGGGCGACGACAGCGGCGCATCCGATTATATCAGCACGATTAAATACACATACGATGTGC